>JAICMB010000333.1 GCA_025929455.1 Bryobacteraceae bacterium
AAACGATCACCGCCCGGCCGAGCCCGAGCGCGCGCATCAGCGTGCCGGAATTCTCACCGACTGTCGGATACCGCAGATTCAACACAACGTCGCACGCCGCGATATATCCGGTGAAATCCTCGATCGGGGTGAACCCCAGCACGCGCACGTGCTCATGCAGTCCGAGCGAGGACAGCAGCGCCTCCAAATGCAGTTCCGGATGCGGCTCGCCCCCTAGGATCATACGTGCATCGGGGCAGACGCGCGTCAGCCGGCGAAAGGCTCGCAGCGACTGCGCAATGCGCTTATACGGCTTGAGAAAACCGAAAATGCCGATGAGCGGTGCGCCGGGCGCTAGGCCCAACCGGCTGCGGTATAGCAGACCGTCCGCGTGCGGAATCCAGGCGCCATGCGGAATGCGGGCAACCGGCCCTGCGAAGCCGGCTTCGCGCACCGTACTCTCCACGCAGCCGCTGTGAACGATGACAGCGCGTGAGCGCGACAGCAGGCGCTTGAGCATGGGGACGCCTTCGTAGTCGGGCCCCGTTTCCAGCGTGCGCACGCGGCGGGCATAAGCCAGCGCTTCGACGCCACCGTCAAACTCCACCTCACGCTCGTACGCGTCCCAATCCCCGCGCTTGATCGTAATATCGGCGATCAGGTGGTGCAGATTGGCTTCGTGCAGCACCACAATGCCGGGATGCACGAGCGCGGTTTCATAGCAGAATGCGTGGAAGCCGTTATTGCCGATCTGATACAAAACTGCGTCGAACGCCGCGGCATCGAAGCGCTCCGGTGCGCGATCGAACACCGTGACCTCAGCCACCCGCTCCAACTCCGCCAGTAGCGCGGCAGAGTAATCGGCGATGCCGCTGCGCGCGGGCGGCAGTGGCGAAAATAAAGCGACCTTCATTGCCGGGCGGGATCTACTTCGATAGCTTCATCGACAACGTGCCGAGCGTGAGGGGCACTTTCACCAGCACCGGCGTGCGCGCCGCGTCTTTTGTGAAGTACGCATCGAACGTCGCCGACGAGGCCGGCCCTTTAACGGTTCCTTTTATCCGGTCTGCCTCGATGTTGTTCGCGCCAATCCGCAGCATTTCGGTTCCGGCGAACTCGAGCCGTATTTCGTAAGGCGCGCCGAAATACAGCGTCGTGGGCGGCGGCATGCGGCCATCGGCGAGTTCGTGCCGCAAAAAATAGAGGAACGTCAGCACGTCGCGCGGGCACGCGGCGGTGTTCATCTGCGTTTTGCCGCCGTTTTTGGTCTGGCGCGTCGCCGTGCCCATGCGCGCATCGAACATGGTCTTTTCGTCGATCTTCTTCGATCCGTGCGAGCCGGTTTTGTCGAACTCGACGGAACAGAAATCGGCGGACGCTTGCGAACTATACCGGTCGCGGACGGAGTAACCCGGTACGCCCGCATCGATCGTAAATCCGAATTTTTGCGTCGCCGATCCGTTCTCCCCGGCAATCGGCGAACTCGTCATGTTCACTTCGCCGAGGCTGAGCCCGCTCGGCCAATCGATGGTGTAGTGCAGTTGCTCCGGTCCGGTGTGCACGCCGGGCGCCGCCGCAGGGGCCGGTACGCCAAGCAGAAGAGCGGCGATTCCGGACGACGTTAAAAAGAACAATCTCATAAGAAACTCAAGCCGCGGGAACGGTGCGATCGGCGTGCGCCCCCCGCGCGGCGCCCGCCACCTCGTAGTAAACCTCCAACGTCCGGCGCGCCGTCCGCTCCCAACTAAAAAGCGCGGCACGCTGCAGCGCAAGGCGTTCCATGCGCGCGCGCAATTCCGCATCGATCAGCAGGTCGCGCAGCGCACGCACCATCTCGGCCTCTGAGTGCGGATCGAAAAGGAAGGCCGCGGAATCGGCCACTTCGGGCATAGCGGACGTGTTGGAACATGCCACCGCGCGGCCGCACGCCATCGCTTCGAGGATCGGCAATCCGAAGCCCTCGTACACCGACGGATAAACGAACACATCGCACGCGGCGTACCAGCGCGCGAGATCCTCGTCCGGCACGAAGCCCGTGAAATGAATACGCGACGATACCGGCGAACGCCGCGCCGCCGCAATCAGTTCCGGAGAAAACCAGGTATGTTTGCCCGCGATGACCAGATGATGATCGAGACGCGGCACTTCGCGCAACAGTTCTTCAAACGCGCGCAGCAGGCGCAGGTGATTCTTGCGTGGCTGCAAATCCCCGACGGTCAGGATATAGCGCGGCGGCACGTCGTAGCGCTCGCCGAGATAACTCCGTGCGGATTTTTCCGCAACAGGCCGGAATTGCGACGATACCGCATAGGGCGTAACCACGATGCGATCTTCGGGAACGCCGTACGCGTTCATGATGCTGCGCCGGGAAAATTCGCTGGCGGTCAACACGCGAGCCGCGCGGCGAACCGCGACCGGCACTGTGGCGCGCAACTGCGCCGCCCGAAAGCGTGTGAAATATCGTGGATATTCGAGAAAGCTGACGTCATGCACGCTCACGACCAGAGGCGCCGGGCAGTACACCGGTGCGGTATATTGCACGTGCAGCAACGCGGGGCGGTCCTGCCGCAGCTTGCGCGGAAGATCGAACCCCAGCCGCAGCCACGGATTTTCGGCGACGCGCCGCGTCACAAATCGCGACGGGACGGCGGCGCCGGCGCTCTCCCGCGAGATGTACGCGACAAATTCCGATTGCCGGTCGAGACTTGCGAAAGAACGCAGGAGATTCTTGATGTAAGTCTCGTTCCCGGTCAACTGCTGGCCTATGGCGTGAGCGTCGACGGAAAAGCGCATGTCACCCTTTCAGTATAGGGGGTTGGGCGCGGAGACGTGTCCTGCGCCGTCAATGATTTGCGCGCGGTCGAGTGCCTCCCACGCACGCTGCCACGTGTAGCGCGCTTCAAACAGCGCACGGCCGGCTGCAGCCAGTTGCGCGCGCGCTTCCGGCGCGGTCAATAGAAACGCGACCGCTTCCGCAAATTCCAACGGTTCGTCGGCGATCAACAGATGTTCTCCGGGGTTTGCTTCGAGGCCTTCGGCTCCCACGCGTGTGCTGATAACCGGCGTGCCGGCGGCAAACGCCTCGATGATTTTGATGCGCGTACCACTGCCCGCCCGCAACGGAACGACCGTAACGGCCGAGCGCGCGATGGAAGCGAGCGCGTCATCCATGACAGATTCGACGCGAATGCGAGGATCGCCATTTATGTATTTGAGGATAGCGCCGGAGTTTTTCCCGGCGATGCGCCAAACGAGGTTTTTACAACGATTTCGCAAATGCGGCCAGATAGTGGAGTGGAAGTGGCGCACCGCCGCGATATTGGGCTCGTACGCGAGATTGCCGGTGAAAACGATGGACTCCGTTTCGGCGGCGCGCGAGGGGAGCGGCGCATGCGGGATCGCATTGGGATAAACAACGGCGCGCGTGCCGTGTACGTACGACGCATCGCGCTGCGAAGGTGCGAGCACCGTATCGAAGCACGGCAGCAACGCGGATTCAAGCGCGCGGCAAGCCGTGGCAAAACGGTCGTATGCTAGCGAACGCAGCGCACCGGCGCCGGCGGCGAGGCGCTCGTGCCAGACCGACTCGACATTGTGCAAATCGAGGATAACGGACGAGGCGTGTTTGCGTACCAACGGCGCGTACTGCGCGCACCAGAAGTGCTCAATAACAGCCAGGTCGTATCGCTTGCCGGCGAGCTGCGCGGCAAGAGCGTTGTCGAATCCGGAGAAGCGGTCGACCAGCGGCGGGCGCGCTCGGACAAATCGACCGGCGTTGCGAGCGAAGCGGGCCACCGCAGAACGCGAATGCGGTGGGAGTGCGAGCGAAGCCGTGTGTTGGACGAGGTGCGGCGGGAGAGACGCCGCGGGATCGGGCGCATCGTGTTCGCGGAATGAGATGAGGTCGACGTCGCAGTGCGCGCCGAGATATGCGAGTAGCGACGCGCTCCGTAAAGGCCCGCCGCCCACCGCCGGATAGGGCGGCTCCGGAGACACGAACAGCGCGCGAGGGCGAGTCACAAACCGCCCTGCACTGCCCTGTGCCGTCCGGCCGCTTCGAAATATACGGCGCGAGTCAATTCGGCCGTACGCTTCCACGAGAACTGCGCCGCGCGCGCGAGCGAGCTTGCGCGCAACTGCTGCCGCAGTTCAGGATCGGTGGCCACGGCCGACATCGCGGCAGTCCACCCGCGCGCATCGTGCGCGTCCACATGCAGCGCCGCGCCGCCGCTCGTTTCCACGATCGCCGCATCGCGCGAAGCGATCACCGGCGCGCCGCACTGCATCGCTTCGAGCACCGGCAAACCGAAGCCCTCGTACAGACTCGGATAGAGTGAGGCGATTGCACCGGAGTAGAGCGCCGCAAGCTCGGCATCCGGCACGGGCCCGGCGAGATGCAGGCCGGGTTCGGGCGCGATCGGCGCGTGCTCCGCGTGCATGCGGCCCACCAGCACCAGGTCGATCGCATGCCAACGGCGCACCACACGCCATGCCTCGATCAGCATGTCCACGTTTTTACGCGCTTCGATCGTTCCGGCATAGAGAAAATAGTGCCCCGTCCGCGCCGGAGCCGTCGGCCGAAAGCACGCCGCGGCCGCATGCGGAACTGCCGCAACAGTCGCGGACGGCACGCCAAAGCGTTCGATCACCTGTTCGCGAACCGCCTCGCTCGGGGTAATGACCATGTCCGCTT
>JAICMB010000037.1 GCA_025929455.1 Bryobacteraceae bacterium
CGAGATCGGCTATCACGGCGAGCGCGGTTTCCATCTGCAGGAAGCGGTGCTGATCAACAACGCGCTGCCGGGGCCCGGAGCGCTGCAGCCGCGGCGGCCGTATCAGACGGCCACCTTTCTGCCGGGCACGACGTTTCCGGCGGGCATCGATGTGCAGAGTTCAACGTTTCCGGTTAGCACCGTTAACGATCTGCTGAACCGGGCACGCAGTTGGTACGACGCGGGCTACGTGAACCTGCGGCGGCGTTATTTCAATGGCCTGACGCTGCTGGCGAATTACACGTACGCGAAGAACCTGAGCACCGCGCCGGACTTCCGCTCGCCGATGTTCGAATCCGCGATTCCGCAGAACAACTACGACCTGGATGCGGAGAAAGGGCCCGCGTGCGATATCCGCCATCGCGTTGCGGTGAGCGCGGTATACGATATCAAGCCACTCGCGACGGCGGGTTGGATTGCGACGCTTACGCGCAACTGGCGCGTCTCGACGCTGTACCAAGTGCAGAGCGGGTTTCCGCTGACGATCTCGGTTTTCGGCGATACTGCGAACGCGGGGACGGTGCTCGGCGAAAATCCCATTCGCGCGAACTATACCGGACAGCCGGTCTTCGGTTCGGGAACGCGGAATACGAACGAGTGGTTCAATCCGGCGGCGTTCGCGGTTCCGGCGGCGTACACGTTCGGTAATCTCGGTCGCAATACGGTGTACGGGCCGGGACTGCAAACCATGGACGTCGCTCTGGTGCGCGCGTTCGCACTCCGGGAAAAGACCACGTTCGAGTTCCGCGCCGAGGCGTTCAACGCGCTGAACCATTCGAATTTCGGCACGCCCAATCGTTTTGTGAACACGCCGCAGTTCGGAACGATTACGGAAGCGTCGACGCCGGGGCGTGAACTGCAGTTCGGCGCGCGGCTGTCGTTCTAGCTGCGGGTTCAGCCAGTTGAAACCCCGGCCGGAAGTGCACTAAACAGACACGAATTTGAAATAGTTCAAGGGCTCCCCAAGCAATACGTCCAATACCAAAAACATTCTGCCAAGAACCGGCAGAATAGAGCTCTACGTACCAGCGCTCTATTTGTGAAATGCAAACTGACGGCGAGAGAACGGTGAGTCCATCGACAACGTTATCGAATCTGAACTGTGATAGTCGTCTTCAGCACCGTAATATAGTTTTTCACAATCACGTTCTTTGCGACGTTTACACGGTATATACCGGGCGGCATATTGAACAGGCGACAGATGTCCACGTGCTCGGAAAACTGTTCGCCCTCCTTAAACGTGTGGCCAAGTTTACGCCACTGTTCTCCTCGCCTTAGCGCCTCCTTGCCGAAAGTTGTCCTCTCGACAGCTTTCCCAGTCGCGTCCTTACGTCGAGATTGAAATCCTTTTCCGGTGAGGTTTCAAAGAGCATTATGCTCGGTTGTGTCACGTTCGTAACGGTCATTTTGAGCACGCAGGGTGTGGCTTACTTAGACGCGCTCAGCGTGCAACAGTCGGGCCTTGGTGCTGCCTGACAAAGCAGCACTGCACTCATGGTCGTAACCGCGCAGCGAGCACTCTGCTTCATGATTCCTTTATGTCCGACGCGCGCTAAGCCCTCTAGCGCACGTGCAGCGTTGCTGTGGCGGTCAAAACAGTTATGGCGCCTCGGACAGTTACATTGCGGGACAACTCGACATGATATCGCCCGTTCGCCAGGACAAACAACTTGCCGACATCAAGTATCTCAGAGAAGCTTTGCCCCGCCCGAGCTCACGGTTGATTCTCCGTCCACCGCGCTCGCGCGTCATGAGATCATATTCCGTTCTTTGCGCCGGTTTCCCACTCCTTGACGTCACACTCACGTTGAAGTCGAGCTCAGGAGACATCTGAAACACAGTCACGACATCAGAGCCGATATTTTTAATCGTGATCTTCAACGCGCTCGGCACGTCCGTGTTGGCTACCGTCATTTCGCAACACGCTGGGGCGCTTGCCCGAGCCCTCGTGCAGGCAGTGCATAAAAGCATAGAAACACAAACATAATGTAATCTGTTCATAAATTGCGCCTAATAATGACAACTTGTCAGATTGCCCTTCCAAGTAGGAAAGGACGTCGTAGACGCAGGGGTTAGAGAGCCTGCGGCCGTTTTGGTGGCTAAAGACCACAAGACTCCCGCATCGGTCGATTTTCGCATCAAAAGCCCATGACCACTTCACGCTCGCTAGTGGCACGAAGATCGCGTAGGCAATGGCAGGTTTGAACATGAGGGTCATTGTAAACGCGTCGGACCGTTGCCTGTGACTATATCCTGAAATTGCTGTTGGAGCGGGCTGTCGTTTGTAGGATTGTTTGTGTCATAAGGATAATCGGTATCAAGTCCGCCACACGGGCCAAGTGATTGCGTTCCTCCGCCAGCGACCGTTCTGCTTTGGGTTGTCGTTCCGATCTGAACTCCTTGAAAGGACCCGCTATACCCCGAAGGAGGCGAATAGCTGTGGGAGAAGTGAGTTCCAGCAGGGGACCAGACGGGCCGTAGTGTGCACACAGGAATCCACGCGAACGTGTCTATCAAAATAAAAGTGTTGCTCAGCGCGATTGCCGACATTAGCCCTGTTCAGGTGTAAACGGAACTTCAGCTACGTACACCTGGGCGAAACCGGTCCGGTCACTTGCAAAGGCAACCATTTTCTCATCGTTAGACCACGAGGGGTGCGGATGCGACCACTGGGGCCCGTATACCGTGTCGTTATCGGCTTCCATCCAGCTCAACGTCGTCGCAGCCTCGCTTCGCGCTGCCGAGAAGTCTGCGGCCAAAGCGTAGCTCGATTTTTTCCACTGTGATCCGCGGCTGCTCGATTCGCTCAAGCACACCAGCCGGCGGGCTCCGGATTCTGCATCGATGATGTGAATGCCGCGGTCGGGATGGTTTGTGTCACAGAGGATCTGAGTTCCGGCACGATTGGGCGCGATATGCCAGGCGTTGAACTCCGCGATGGTGCGGATTGCCCGTGTGGTCCAATCCATCGTGCAGATGCGATACGGCCAGACCGTGAACACGAGCCGCCCTGTTTGCCCGAGAAAAGTCTCGTGCACGACGAACTCGTCATTGCCGTGATCGTACAGACATTCCACACCTGTGCCATCGCGCCGTACACGATGCATTCTTGGCGCGGGGTCGGCCGCGAATTCGATCCACTCCGGCTCGAGCGGATGGAACTGCGGGTGTATGACGGTGCGGGGGAAGGGAATGCGATGCCACTCTGTCCCGTCGATACGGCCCGTGATCAACCCCCTTTCGTTATCGATCCGGTATGCTGCCGTGAGCCACTCTCCGTCCGGGCTGAGGCTGGGTTCCCCGAATCGCGCTCCGGCCAGTTCGATGAGCTCCGTTGCGTCGAGAGTGGCCCAGCAAAGCCGGTGGAACGAACTACCTCGTGCGAACACAATCGTGTCTCCCGGGGGAAGGAGCACGGCCGAGAAAGGGTGAATCGCCGGCCCCTCTGTCAGTTGGACGATATCGCCGTCAGAAAGCGACGCGAGGAACAGTTGCGGTGCGCCGGTTCGATAGGACGTGAAGAACAGCCTGTCATCGCCCGGCAGAAACGAACGATGCAGGAAGTACGAAGGATGGCTAGTGGAAGAATGCGACGTGACCTGGAGGACCCGCGTGCCCGTCGCGGGATCGTGCAGCCATCTGCCCTCGCCAGGCGTTACGCTCCCCTTCATTTTTGACCCGTGTACAGGTTGCGTCCCGCGACAAGTGCTGCCATCTTCCGATCCGCGATCGAACGCTTCAGCATCCAGAAGCCGCAATCGGGATTAACCCAGTGCACACGGCCGCTGCCGATGATGCGCTCGACGTTCTCAACCCGGCGCGCGATCTCATCCGCGGTCTCGACGTGATTGACCTTGATATCAACTACCCCGATGCCCAGCCCCAATTCCGGACGGACCTCACGCAGTGGGACGAGATCGCTATCTTCGCGGTGAGCGCATTCGAGAAGTACGTGGTCGGCCTCGAGTGCGTTGAGGAATTGGATCAGGTTCTTCCAAGTGCCTTTCTGGATTGTCTGGCCGCCATAGTTTCCGAAACAGAGGTGTACGGCTCTACGCGGTCCCGTGTACGCACGCAACACAATGTTGATGGCGTCCGCCGCCAGTCTCCAGTGCTCCGGACTTCCCGGCAGGTTCGCCTCGTCCACTTGGAGACAATCGCAGGGAAGTTCGGCGACTTGTGCGGCCAGAACTTCCGCGATCGCCGTCGTCAGCGCTTCAATGTTTCCGTAATAGCGGTCCAGCAGCGTCCGTGCGAGCATGTATGGGCTGGTAACAGTGAACTTGAACGGTCCGCTTGCGACGGAGGCAGTCAAACGGCAATCCGCAAGAATGTTCAGCGAACCTTCGCTCAACGGCTCCGTGATCACGCCGGCGGCTCGCGCTCTAAACGACATTGCGCTGATGCGCGCGAAACACTCCGACTCGCTCCGTGAAAGCCCCGAACGAATGCCGCCCATCGGCCGCACGAAATAATCGATCATGCCATTCGTGTCTGGGATATTAACGTCGAAGCGGTAAAGTTCGCCATCGGTGGGCAGGTCGATGCCGGCCTGCCTCTGGATACCGAAAACAACGCGGGTAGCGTCGAGCCGCGCCTGCTCAGAAGGAAGCGCCGGAAGCCAGTCCGGCACAGGATACGATCCGATGGTGGTTGTGAGGATGCTTTTCTCAGTCATTCGTGCGTGCCGTGGATTGAGCAAAACACCGGCGTTAATGCTGTTCATCCACCCGGAACTAACTAGATGTGAGAAGTGTATCAGTTACTCAGCTCCGCAAGAGACGCAACCGGAAAAAGACCCGCGAATGGGCAGCTCTCGACTACTGGCGCGTTTCGAACTCCGTTGGACCGAGACTCCAAGGCGTGCCTTCGATTACGTTGTGCTTCCGCGACATTTACGAGAAAAGAGCTGAGAAGGGCGCCCGACCTATATGCATCAGCATTATCGCCCAGTACGCGCATCGCGCGGTGGTTGCGTGATCTCGACGTCATCAGAGATTTATTTCGGACCGGCGCCGATGCCAGAAACGGCGCGGTCTGCACTTCGTCAGCAGAAATCCTCAGGCAGATGCGAACCTGCACATGCGGCCGGTTTGGAATTTCAGCGAGACCACGGACCCCGGCTGCCCTCGTCCGCGCTGATGCGATCCGCGCTGTGCGGAGCAGGCGTCAGGCCCCAATAACCTGCCGTGCCGCCCGAATACCGCTCGCAATTGCGCCGTGCACGGTGCCCCAGTTCGCCGTTACGTCCGTGTGCTCTCCCGCGAAGAAGAGCGTGTCTTCGACAGGCTCGGCGAGGCGCGCGGCCGCAGGTAGCCCGCCGGTCCGAACATAGCTGTACGCGCCGCCCGCGAACGGATCATCCCGCCAGCGGTGAAGCCGCCACGCTTCCAGATGCCCGGCGATTTCAGCGCGCGTAGACGTGAGCATCTTCGCCAGCGTGTCGAGAGCGAGACCAAAGATCTGATCGTCGCTGCAATTCAACAGCGGGTCTGCCTGACGACCGCCGGCCCAGCCGACTAGCACCGGAGTCTGCAGCGGGAACTGCGTCCACCAGGTCGGTATTGGCTCGCCGGCCGCGTGGAGAAAGCTGGCGCGCGCAAGCTCTCGCCGCGAGTGCCAGAAGCAGGGCCGGAACCGCAGCACGATCCTCGTAACGTTCCCCATTTCAACGGCTTCGAGCGGCTCGCCGAAAACCGGCGGCGGCGGTGCGAAACGAACCCAACCGGCCTTCAGCACGCCGGCGGGCAGCGTGACGATGCACTTGCTCGCGAGCATGGGTTCGTTTCGTCCGCGTACGCCGATGCGCACTTCCCCACGTTTCCACTCGATGCTCTCAACCACGGTGTTCAATGAAAACGCGACCTCCGGTCCAAGCGCAGCCGCAAGTCCGCGTACCACGGTGTCGTAACCGTTCACAACGCGGTACATGGATTCCGCGCCGCCGGTCTTCTCTTCGGCTTCGTTTTGCTTAATGAGCGCATGGACGCTGATAAGATCCGCATCGGCGGCGTTGAAGCCTTCGACAAATGCCGTGGCGCGCAGCTTCGTTTCGCCGTCGCACGGTGCGGCGGCGATGAAGGTTGCAAACGAGCGGTCCGGCTGTCCCGCAAGCTTGTCCATCTGCTCCATCACGCTGTCGACCGAATCGAACCAGTCCCCGCAATCGCAAAGGCGGCGGTCGCGGTAGCAGAGGTGGTCACCCATCACTTGCACCAGCGTCAGGCGCAGATGCGCGGCGAGGTCCATCAATTCCGGGGGACGGCCGTGCACGAACTCCGCCCCGAGTTCGACGGGCGCGCCCTGCAAAGGATCGCGCCAGGTCAACACGCGGCCTCCGAGGCGATCGCGCGCCTCCGCGATGAGGGTGCGGGCGCCGTGCTTCGTCAGCTCGCGCGCGGCAGCCAGACCGGCAACACCGGCCCCCACAATGAGCGTGTCCACATGCACGTTGAATTGGATGCGACGCGCGTCCGCCCGTTGCCGCTTGCGGTTCGGAGGGTACTCTTGTACTCTGGCAAAGAAACGGCGAAATGAATCTTAGCCTCGCGTTCCCTTCTCCCGACGAACGGCCGGACGACTTTTCCGAACGCCTGCTTGCGCCCGCCGCCGCGCGGGACGGCGTCGAAGCTACAATCGCCAGCTTTGAACACTGGGCCGCGCAGGTGGATTCGCCGATCCGCGCCATCCACCGGCAGCCGCCGTCTCCGGGCGAGTACGCGGACATGCCCGAAAGCGTTCACGCCGATTTGCGGCGGGCGCTGGCTTCGCGCGGCATCGCGCGCCTCTACACGCATCAGGCGGATGCGTTCCAGCTGGCGGCGGCGAAGAAGAACACGGTCGTTGTAACGCCAACCGCCAGCGGCAAGACGTTGTGCTACAACCTGCCGGTGCTGAACGCACTGCTTGCTGACGCCCATGCGCGCGCCATGTACCTGTTTCCGACCAAAGCGCTGGCCGAAGATCAACTGCACGAGTTTCAGTCCGTCGTGGACAGCGCCGGCGCGGAGCTACGCGCGTTCACCTACGACGGCGACACGCCGCAGGATGCCCGCCGCTCCGTGCGCGAGCGTGCCAACGTCGTTTTCACGAATCCCGACATGCTGCACGCGGGCATTTTGCCGCACCACACGAAATGGGCAAAATGTTTCGAGAATCTGCGGTTCATCGTTATTGACGAACTGCACGCCTATCGCGGCGTCTACGGCAGTCACGTCGCGAACGTGCTGCGGCGCCTGCAGCGCATTTGCAAGTTCTACGGCTCGGACCCGGTGTTCGTCTGCTGCTCGGCCACCATCGCCAATCCCAAAGAGCTGGCCGAAGCGTTAACGGGCCTGCCCTTTGAACTCGTGGACCGCAACGGCGCTCCCTCGGGTGGGAAATGCCTCGTGTTTTACAACCCGCCGGTCGTTAACCGGCAGCTCGGAATACGCCGCAGCTATCTGCACGAAACGCGCCGCATCGCGACGGAGTTGATCCAGCGTGAGCAACAGACGCTCGTGTTTTGCAATAACCGGCTCGCGACGGAAGTGCTGTTGAAGTATTTGCGCGACGCTTGCGAGCGCGGGCCGCTGCCGGGCGATGCGGTGCGTGGATATCGCGGAGGTTACCTGCCGCGCGAACGGCGCGAGATCGAGCGCAAACTCCGCGATGGAGAACTGCGCGCGGTCGTGGCAACCAGCGCACTCGAACTGGGCATCGACATCGGATCGCTCGATGCCGTGGTGATGGCCGGATACCCGGGTTCGATCGCCTCGAGTTGGCAGCGTGCTGGACGCGCGGGCCGCCGTCAGACGTCCGCGCTCGCCGTGATGGTCGCCTCCAGCGCGCCGCTCGATCAATACATCGTCGAGCATCCCGAATTCTTTTTCGGCGCCTCACCCGAGCATGCCCGCATCAACGCGGACAATCTCGAAATCCTGCTCAATCACCTGAAGTGCGCGGCCTTCGAGCTGCCGCTGCGCGAGGGCGAGCCGTTCGGCCCTCACGACGTGACCGAGATGTGCCGCTTTCTCGAGGAGACCGGCACGCTGCATCACTCTTCCGCGTGCTGGCACTGGACATCGGACACCTATCCCGCCGACGCCATCGGCCTGCGCTCGGTAAGCAGCGACAACTTTGTCGTGGTCGATGTCACCCGCGAGCACGAAGTGATCGGCGAAGTCTCGTTCACGGCCGCCATGACCACGCTGCACGAAAAAGCCATCTACATGCACGAGGCACGGCAGTATCAGGTAGAGCGTTTCGATTACGACGGGCGCAAAGCCTATGTGCGGCGGGTGGACTGCGATTACTTCACCGACGCGATCGATTACACACAGGTGCGTGCGCTAGAGCAACTCGACTCCGGCGATTGTAGCGGCGCGACGATTGCGCACGGTGACGTGCGCGTCAATACGCAGATCGTGGGCTTCAAGAAGGTAAAGTTCTACACACTCGAAAACGTCGGCGCGGGACAGCTTTCGATGCCGGAGCGCGAAATGCAGACTACCGCGTTCTGGATTCACTTCCCGGCCGCGTTCCTGGCCCCCTTCGATGATCTGACGCCGACGGAGCGCCAGAACGGCATCGTTGGCCTTGCGAACACATTGCGCACCGTAGCCTCGCTGCTGCTCATGTGCGATCCCCACGACCTGGGAGTCGCGGTAACCGACGACGTCGCACGAACGGCGCTGTACGAACCTGACCTGTTCCTCTACGACAACGTTCCCGGAGGCGTCGGACAGAGTCCCGTCCTGTTTCGCAATGCCGCGCGGCTGCTGGCCGGCGCACGCGAGTTGATCGAGCACTGCGGTTGCGAAGAAGGTTGCACCGCGTGCGTGGGACCGCTCGGCGAAACCGGAGAACGCGCCAAAGAAGCGGCCCTAAGGGTCCTTACAGTGTTGGCCGCGACCGACGCCGCTCATTGCCCATTCGCGCGGACGAACTCGTAGCGTTCGAGCGTGACGGCCGCCCGCCCGTCCTCTTCGCGGCGAACCACTTTTCCAATGCAGCGGAGGCGCGCGCCCGTACCGTCGCCCTGCGTAGGCAACGTAATCAAATACTCGACAACGTCACCGGGCTGTACTTTTACTTCCGCTGAAAACAGTACTCCGATCGAGCTTACGTTTTTCGTTTCGCCCGAACCCGGCTCGCGCGACTCGCCCGTACGCAGAAGTTCGATCGGGAGATGCAGATCGAACCGTTTGGCCCTGCGTTGCTCCATCACGGCTTCACTCTAACGTGCCCATGCGTGGATTTCAATTGAATAAATCCACTCCTGGAGGGAAAACCAGTTCCGGTACGTTACAGGACTGTGTGCACAACCAATGGCTTCATCCATTTGGCGAAACAGGATTTAATGTGACGCCGCGGCCGCGCGCAACGCACACGGGCGCGCAGAGGTCCAACTGTTTTGGAGGCCGACACAATGGTAAAACCACGAAACGTCCTACTAACCGGAACACTTTTGGCCGCGAGCGCGCTTGCCGCTTGCGGTTCCGCAGGATATTACTCGTACCGGGTCGGGCCGCCGCCGCCACCGCCCGTATACGGCGCCGTCGGTTACGCACCCGGGCCTGGCTATGTATGGGTCGACGGATTCTGGAACCTGCGCGGCGGACGGTGGGCCTGGGTCAACGGGCGCTGGGCGCGGCCGCCCCGCGGGCGAAGGGCGTGGGTGCCCGATCGATGGGAGCGTGGCGGACGCGGCTGGCGTTACCACCGCGGACACTGGCGATAGCGGTGCGCGCGTGCGCTTGCGTGTGCCTACGTGTTACGCCTCGCTCGCGCACGTGGAGTTGTCCTCCACCGCGAGCCCGAGATACGCTCGCGCGTTCGCGTAGCAGATGTTGCGGATCATGCTGCCGGCGAGTTCCATGTCGTCCGGCAGTTCGCCGCTCACGATATCGCGTCCCACGATGTTGCACAGCACGCGGCGAAAGTATTCATGCCGCGGGTAGGACATAAATGAGCGCGAGTCGGTCAGCATGCCGACAAAGCGTGACAGCAGGCCGGTGTTCGACAGCGTATTGATCTGCGCCTCAATGCCTTCCTTCTGATCGAGGAACCACCACCCGCTGCCGAACTGGATCTTCCCGGGCGTTTTTCCATCCTGAAAATTCCCGGCAATGGTGGCGAACGCGTAATTGTTCACCGGGTTGACATTGTAGACGATGAGCTTCGGCAACGCGTTCTCGCGATCGAGGAGGTCGAGGTACGCATCGAGATCGTGCGCTTGCAGTTCGTCGCCCATAGCATCGAATCCGGTGTCGGGTCCCACCTGCCGGTACATGCGCGTGTTTCCGCTGCGCAGCGCTCCGAGATGGAGTTGCTTGGTCCAACCCTTTTCCGCATCGAGACGCCCGAAGAAGAGCATCAAGTACGATGCGAAGCCGGCGAACTCGCGCGCATCCGCGGCCCGGCCCGCGCGCGCACGATCGAAAATGTCGGCGGCGGTCTGCTCCGTCGCGGGCTCCGCGTAGCAGTGGGCCAGCCCGTGATCCGACAAGCGAGCGCCTATTTCGTGGAACGCATCGTGACGTTGTTTCAGCGCATCGAGAAAGCGCGGCAAATTCGATATCTCAACGCCGGACGCCGCCGCGAGCCGTTCCACCCACGGATTGAACAGCGCGGGCTGATTCACGTTCAACGCCTTATCGGGGCGGAACGCCGGGAAGACGCGCACCTCAAATCCGGACGCCGCGATCTCGCGGTGATAATGCAGATCGTCCGCTGGATCGTCCGTCGTACACAACGCGCGCACGCAGAATTTACGGAGAATGCCGCGCGCACTCAGGTTGTCTGACGCGAGCATCGCGTTCGCGCGCTCCCACACCGCGGGCGCCGTCTTCTCGTCCAGCAAAGTATCGATGCCGAAATAGCGCTTCAGCTCGAGATGCGTCCAGTGGTAGAGCGGATTGCGCATTGTGTACGGAACCGTGCGCGCCCAAGCGAGAAATTTCTCGTAGGGCTCGGCATCGCCGGTACAGAAGCGCTCGTCGATACCGTTGGCGCGCATGGCCCGCCATTTGTAGTGGTCGCCTTCGAGCCAGATCTCGAAAAGATTGTTGAAGCGCCGGTCGGCCGCGATGTCCTGCGGCGGCAGATGGCAGTGATAATCAAGAATCGGTTCCTTCTCGGCGTATTCGCGATAGAGCCGGCGCGCGGGCGCACTGGTGAGGAGGAAATCGCCTTTGATGAACGACACCGCTACGCGCTCAAGCCGGCGAGCACACCACGCATGTAGAAGAACGACCGCTCCATGCCCGGCAGCGGATCGTCGGCATGAATCTCGTATTCGAGATTGAAGTACCCCGGATAGTGCATCAACTCAAGCTGCTTGAATATCGCGGCGATCGGCAGCACGCCCTCGCCGACATCGCACTGACTGTCCTTTTCGTGCGTATTGCGCAGGTCCTTGCCGTGCATGTCGTGCAGGCGCGAGCCCGCCTGCTTGATGGATGCCACCAGATCCGCGCCCGCACGCGCGCTGTGGCCGATATCCATGCACAACCCGACGCGCGGATCGGTTCCCTTGATCGCCGCGAGCACATCCTGCGGAGATGGGAAGTGTTTGTCCTCCGGGCCGTGATTATGGATCGCGACCGGAATGTTAAACTCCTTCACGCACTTCTCTACGAGCGGCAGCGTTTCACGCGTGGGCGCTATCACCATCAGCGGCGCGCCCAGGCGCTTGTTGAATTCGAATTTGCTGCGGATGTCCGCCTCGTCGTTTTTCTGCAGCGACGTGTTGCCCGTTCCGACGAGTTGGATACCCGCGTCGTCGAGCATGCGCTTCGCTTCCGCGACTTGCGCGGGCGTGCTCGTGTAGGGCAGGTGCGCCTCTAGCTTCAGGTTTACGTACTTCACCTGTAGCGTCTTCAAATCCTGGATCGCCTCGGGCAGCGGCTTTTTCCGCAACGAATACGATGCGACGCCGAGCTTCACTTGCCCCCCTTTGCGGCCGGTTTCCGCCGCGTGCGAAAAAACAGGCGCCGCGGCCAGGGCGGCGGCGCCGGAGAGAAGAGATCGTCTGGAAAGCATGATGGTTTAGGAAAGCTTCGGAACGACGAACGGCGCGCGATAGTTGCGCGTGAACAGCGCGTTCGCTTCGTGATCGCCAACGATGGAATACGATTCCGCGTCGAAGTTCAGCGTGCGGCCGACGCGGTAGGAGATGTTGGCGAGATGCACCAGCGTCGTCGAAATAGCTCCTTCTTCAATCTCGGCCGTCAGCTCCGAACGTTTGTGACTGCGCACGGCATTCAGGAAGTTCAAAAAATGATCGCCGCCCTCGTGCGCCGAGGGACCGGGCTGCTGGTCGCGCCCCAGCCAGGTCTGATACTTCGTGTAGCCGTCGATGGCGAGATAGCCCTTCGAGCCATAGAAGATGTTGCCGATGGTGTTGGAATCGTGCCGCTTCGAATCAGGCTTGGGTTCGTTTATCCCGGCCTCGTGATTGGACATCCAGTGCCGCACCTCGAACACCATCATGCGTTTGTGGCCGCCTTCGTCAAATTCGTAGGTGGTGGTCATGGTGTTCGGCGTTTGCTGATCGTCGTCGAACATGAAGTGCCCGCCGATGGAGCTGACCTTAGTCGGATAGCGCACGCCGAGACCCCAGCGCGCGATGTCGACTTCGTGAATGCCCTGATTGCCGAGGTCACCGTTGCCGTAGTCCCAGAACCAATGCCAGTTGTAGTGGAAACGGTTCTGCGTGAACGC
>JAICMB010000556.1 GCA_025929455.1 Bryobacteraceae bacterium
CCATCATCTGCGCAAAGCGGTAGTAGTCCTCGATGGTCGACACAAGTCCGCCGCCGCCTGAGGCCTCCGTCGGCTGCTCGTCGTATTCATGCGGGCTCACGAACCCCTGCGGCTGCGCGCTCACCGTATTGGTCTTCGGGTCCCACCAGTAGTTCGTGGCGAAGCGGCTGCGCTTTTCCGCCGGCACGTAGAAGCCCGCGTCCTTCATCGCCAGCGGCGTAAAGATATGGTCGCGCATGAAGTCGGGCAGCGACTGCCCTGAGAGCTTCTCGACAATGTAGCCCTCAATGTCCATCGATAGCGAATAGGTCCAACCCTCGCCCGGCTGATAGAGCAGCGGAATCTTCGCCAGCTTGTCGATCAGGCCCTGCAGGTTCGGCTGCGCAAACACATTGGCATCGCGCACCATCTTGTCCACCGGCGTGTTGCCAAAGAATCCATACGTAAACCCGGCGGTGTGTGACATCAGCTCGCGCATCGTCGGCGGATGCACCGGATCCACGAGCTTCATGCTCCCGTCTTCGTTTTGTCCGGCGTACACCTTCAGGTGCGCAAACTCCGGGATGTACTTCGCGATCGGATCGTTGGGCAGCCACTTGCCTTCCTCGAACAGAATCATCATGGCCACTCCGGTCACCGGCTTGGTCATGGAATAGTCGCGGAAAATCGTGTCCTTCGTCATCGCCGCGCCGCTGGCCAGGTCGCGCTTCCCGTACACGCGGTAATCCACCACCTTGCCGTGCCGCGCAAGCAGCGTAACCGCGCCGGCAATCTCCTTCTTGTCCGTGGCTTCCTGCATCAGCGCGTGCAGCCGCTCCAGGCGCTGCGAGCTGAACCCCACCGACTCCGGTGAAACGACGGCAACATCCGACCCGTGATGCGCGGCGGCGGCCGCAGGCTTCTGCGCCTGGGCGGAAACGACGAGGCATGCGGCAAGTGCAGAAACGCTGGAGATCGACTTGAACATGAGGGCTCCCGTGAACAGAAGGCGCGGGCACATCGCGCCAATCGAAAGTAAGTGCGGGACCTTTATATCAAAGGACCGTTAATAAATCAGCTTCAGCGAAAGCTGAATCTGCCGCGAATTCCCCGCCGTCCTGCTGATCTCGCCAAAGCCCGATCCCGTCACGATGTTGGCCGGCATCCCCATCGTCACAATGTTGAACAGGTTGAAAAACTCCGCGCGGAACTGCATGTCCATGCGCTCGGCCCCGCTCTTCCGCCGGCCGAATGGCGTGTCCTTGATCAGCGCGAAATCATAGTTGTAAAACGCCGGTCCTCGGAACGTATTGCGGCCAAGCGTGCCGAACCGCCCCTGGTTGGGGCCGCTCCCGCCGGGCACGTGAATCGGAATGGAGAAGAACGAGCCATTGTCTGCCCCGCGCCCGAAATAATCCTGGCGCACTTTGCGCGACGTCGAGAGATGCGGCTTCGCCACCTGGTCGGGCCGGTCCACGCCATTCGAACCGTAGCCCGTCTGCTGCACGCCGGAAAACACCGTGAATGGCGCGCCCGAGCTCATGCTGCTGATGCTCAGCAGTTCCCATCCATACGTGGCTTTGCGGCTGACTGCATGCAGCCACGCCGCGCTCTCCAGATGCATATCCTGCGCAATACTCAAAGAAAATGAGTTCGCGGCATCGAAATTCGACGGGCCCTTCTCAGGATGCGTGTCATAAGGATTCTGCGAGAAGCCCGAGGCCACCGCGCCCGTTGAGCCCGTTCCGCCAATCACCATGCTGGTATCGTCAATGGACTTGCCCCACGTATAACTCGCCGAGATGCCGGGGCCGCCGTGCGGCACGGTTCCCGAGAGCGAAGTCTGCAGCGCATGGTAAGTCGAGTGCGCAGTGGCCGCAATCACGTTCTCCACGCCGAAACCGCCTGTCACGTTGCCCTGCGCGTCGAATTCGGTGTGCGGCGCGAACCCCGGCGACGCGCCCGGATACGCATTGGGGAACGAGTAGCGCGGCAGTTTCTCCGCGGCCGTGCCCACGTACGCCGCATCGGCCACCAGGTTGCCGAACTTGCGCTCCAGGCCCAGCGTCCAGGTATAGAGCGTGGCATTGTTGAAGCTCGCATCGATGCCGCTCAGATTGAGCGCGCTCACCACGTGGCCGGGAGTAATCGCGGCCACATCCTTCTCATAGCGGTCCACGTCCATGATGGTGTTCGGCGCAATCGGCGTGCTGGCGCCGTTGGCGAAAATATCCTTCCCCGTGGGCGTGTAAGGATGCGGCAACTGGTCCGGGCTGATGTGGAAGCCATACGGAATGGGCGCGCCCACGTTGGCCACCGCCCGCGGATAAACCACGAACGGCGTTGAGCCGGTGAGAAAGTTGTCCTGCCAGATGTTCGGCGGAATCGCCATGATGCTGCCGCCAACGTGCGCCTGCAGATTGCTCGTCACCTGCGCCGTGAGCTGGATGCGCGGCTCAAACGCGTGGTAGTTTGTCGCGTAGCCCGGCTGCGGATTCAGAACGAACTGCTGCTTGTTGTCGATCTCACGGAAGCTTGAGGTGCGATGCGCGCGCTCGGTGATCGGCGTGTAAAGATCCCAGCGAACGCCGTAGTCGAGCGTAAATCGATCGTTGATCTTCCACGTATCCTGCACGTATGCGCTGAAATTGTTGCGAGTGATCGCCGCGGGCCCGATGTGCGGCCCATTCGAGAAATACGGCGGAGCGATCGCTACCGAGTAGACAAACGCGCTGCCGGAGAGAAATCCGGAGAGCGTGTCGGGCAGCGGATCGCCTACGTGAACATCGTGCTTGCCGCTCTGCGATGGAATCGCCTCGAGCGCATACGCCGCGCCCCCGCCAAAGTCGTATTCGCCGTTGGGACTGATGCCGAAGTATGTCGTGTCCCGGTTGATGCGCGCCTCAAACCCCGCTTTCCACGCATGTCGGCCAGTCGTGTAGCTCGCGGTTTCGCGGCCCTGAAACAGATTGCCGTACGCCTGCATAACCGACCCGGCGGCGGAGTTGAACGCCTCAAAAAGCCCGTCGCTGAATTTCACGCTGGGGTCGGTGTAATCGCTCGTTGGAAACCCGGGCGTGGACCGCGTGATGCTCAGCAGCGATTCAAAGGCAAGCCGCGGCGTGGCAGTATGCGTCCACACGCCCA
>JAICMB010000321.1 GCA_025929455.1 Bryobacteraceae bacterium
ACGGAATCTGCGCATGGTGCGAAGACATTGAGGTGTAGTAGCACACGGCAGCGGAGCCGCAAGCAAACCGTATGCGACGGCTTATAGGAGGAGCGTTTCCTGCAGAGGGCGAAGCGGGTCTGGAGACCCACTGCAGGCCTGGAGGCCTGCCCCACGGCGGAATCTGCGCATGCTGCGAAGAAATTAGGATGTGGTAGTACACGGCAGGGGAGCCGGAAACGAAACGCGCTTACGCTGACGGCACAGGGGCAGATTGTTCGCTTGCGGACGAGGGCAGGCAGCAAGGCTTCCTGCCCCACCGAGTCTTCGCGCGATGCGGATACGGTTAGCATCGCTCGACGAAATTCCTCACGATATGGAGGCCGAGCGGACCCGATTTTTCGGGGTGGAACTGCACGCCGTAAATGTTGCCGCATTCGAGCGCGGCTGTGTAGGGTTCGGCATAGGTGCAGGTTGCCGCGGTTGCTTGGACGACGGGCGCGTAGAAGCTGTGCGCGAAGTAGACGTAGGGGCGGGTACCGATATCATCGAGCAGACGGCTGCTGTTGGCGCGCTGCAATTCGTTCCAGCCCATGTGGGGTACGCGCACGCCGGCGGTGGGGAAGCGACGAACAGTGCCTTCAAAAAGCGCCAGGCCGCGCACGCCGGGCGCTTCTTCGCTGTCCGTGAACAGCGCTTGCAAACCCAGGCAGATGCCGAGGAACGGCACGCCTGCGCGTATGCGGTCGATGAGTGCCTGACGCACATCCATGCTGTCGAGCGCGCGGATCATCTGGCCGAAATGGCCGACGCCGGGCAGAATCAGTTTTTCGGCGGCGCGCACTTCGTCGGGGGTATGGATGACGCGGTACGTGGCGCCGATCTCATCGAGCGTATTCTGCACGCTGCGCAGATTGCCCGCGCCGTAATCGAGGATCGATACCGTCACAGCAGGCCTTTCGTGGACGGCAACTGATCTCTCAACCGCTCGTCAGTGGAGACGGCGTAGCGGAGCGCACGCGCGAAGCATTTGAAAATAGCTTCGATTTTGTGATGATTCGAGCGGCCGTAGAGCACCTTGGCATGCAGGCTCGCGCCGGCGTGATTTACAAAGCCGCCAAAAAAATCCTCGACCAGCTCCGTTTGCAGATCGCCGACCAGGCGGACGCGCACGCGATCGTCGTAAACCAGCGCGGGCCGCCCGCTGAAATCGAGCGCCACGACCGCCAGCGTTTCATCCATCGGCATGACAAAGTAACCGGCGCGGTTGATTCCTTTGCGGTCGCCAAGTGCTTGCGACACAAGCTGGCCGAGCACGATTCCGGTGTCTTCGACGGTGTGGTGCTGATCGACATCGAGATCGCCGGTCGCGCGTAGCTTTAGGTCGAAGCCGCCGTGCTTGGTAAACAGCTCCAACATATGATCGAGGAAGCGAATGCCGGTCGCGATGTCGTACCGACCCTGGCCGTCAAGTGTGAGCGCGCCCGTGATCTGCGTTTCGCTGGTGTTACGAACCACCTCAGACGATCTCATTGACGTCTCCCAGTACGCGGATTGCTCCTTCGGCCGTAAGAAGGGCCGCAAGCTCGTCGCGCCAGGGGCTGTGCGGCGCGGCGATGCCGATGAACGGCACATTCGCGGCCGCGGCGGCGCGCGCGTCATCAACCGTGTCGCCGACGTACAGCAGGCGCTTGCCGGAAAACTGCGCGCCGATTTTCAACAAGCCCTCGGGATGCGGCTTCTGCTGTTCGACGTCATCGGCGGCGATCACGTGGAAGCGGTCGCGCCAACCCTCGCGATGAAGGGTGATGCCGGCTTCCTCCTGCGTGCGTCCGGTGAAGATGGCGAACTCGAAGCGCTCGGCCAGATGCTCCAGCAAGCCGGGACGCGGTAACCAGCGCTCGCGGTGGATCAGGCCCTGACGAAGGAACAGATCATTAAAATGTTCGACCACGTCGGCATAGGGCACCTCAACACCGAGGTCCGCGCAGATTTTTTGCGAGAGCGCCCAGTCGTTGTTCCACCCGCCGCGATTCTTGTAATCCTGGATCAGGTCGCGCTCAATACGCCGGCCGCTGAAGTGCTCCACTGTGCGCACGATTGTTTCGCGGTACGACTCCGATACGTCCACCAGCACGCCGTCCATGTCGAAGACGAGCACGTGCGCATTCACCATATGGCGGTGAGCTCCTTTAGGAACGTGCGCACCTGCTCACGGGTACCGACCGTGACGCGCACGCACCCGGGGATTTCATAGCTGCGGTCGCGCACCAGCACGCCGCGCCGGCGCAATTCGTCGCGCACGGGTATGGCGCGTTCGCCCGCCTGGAACAGAACGAAATTGCCTCTGCTCTCGAAGAACGGGATCCCCAGCTTTTCGAGACCAACGTACAGCAACTCGCGCGCGGCCAGCACTTCCGTGACATATTTTTCGACGTACGCGGTGTCGCGTATGGCCGCCCGTACCGCTAGCGCGGCGATCGCGTTCACGCTGTACGGGGACTGCGCCTTGTGAAGGAAATCGACGTTGCCCGATTGCGAGAACAAGCAGCCGATGCGCATGGCCGCCATGCCGTACACTTTCGAGAACGTGCGGCTGACGAACAGGTTCGGATAATCGTCGATCACCGGCAGCGCGGTCACGCCCGAAAATTCGTAATAGGCTTCGTCGATGAGCACGGCGGCATTGACCGCACGCGCCAGAATCTTTTCAATGTTCGCGCGTGAAGTGCCGGTGCCGGTAGGATTGTTTGGATTCGCGATCAGCACCGCGCGCGTTTCGGGCGTAATTGCTTCGAGCAGTTCCTCGAAAGGAAACGCCAGCGTTTCGCGGCGGTAGGCGATGCGGCGCACGGATGCGCCAGCGACTTCCGCGTAAAAGCGGTACATGGCGTAGGAAGGATCGAGCACGATCACTTCGTCGTCATCGTCGACGTAGGTGTTGATCAGCACCTGGATGGCTTCATCGGTGCCGTTGGTGAGAATGAAGTCGTCCTCGGCAACGCCGAAGAACTCCGCGAGATCGCGTTTCACCTCAACGTACTCGGGGTAGACCGCGAGGCCCTCGCGCGAAAGGCGGTCGCGCAGGCACTCCACTACAGCGGGCGAAGCGCCAATGGTGTTCTCGTTGAAATCGAGGCGCAGCTTTCCGGAGCGGCCCCCCGTGGGCGGCGAGTACGGCTCCATGTTCAGAACCGCTTCGCGCGGCTGCAGAACGCCCGCAGGCAGGTCGACCATGGGACGTCTAGGCAAGACGCACCTCCACGCTGCGCGCGTGCGCTTCGAGCCCCTCGGCGCGAGCCAGCGTCGTGATGGCGGGCGCGAGCGCGCGCAGCCCATCGGGCGTGAGTTCCTGAACGGCGATCACTTTCACAAAATCGGCTGCTGACAGGCCGCCGCGCAAGCGTGCCACGCCGGAGGTGGGCAGCACATGGTTGGGACCGGCCGCATAATCGCCCGCAGCTTCCGGACTGTACGGGCCCACGAAGATGCTGCCCGCGTTGTGAATGCCCGCGAGCAGGCCCGCATCCGCGATCGCCAGATGCTCGGGTGCGAGCCTGTTCACCACTTCGAGGGCCTGCTCCGGCGATTGGACTACGATGACGGCACTGTTGTTCGCAATGGACGCGCACGCGACGGGCGCGGTCGGCAGCGATTCGAGCTGGCGTTGCACTTCGAGCGCGACTAGTTCGCCGAGGCGGCGCGAGGTGGTCAGCAGAATGGCCGAGGCGTCCACATCGTGCTCGGCCTGCGCGAGCATGTCGGCGGCGATGTGCGTGGGGTCGCCGTCGTTGGCGATGATTGCGATTTCGGTAGGGCCTGCGACAAAGTCGATGCCTACTTCACCCGCGAGCAGTTTCTTCGCGGCGGCGACGTAGATGTTGCCGGGGCCGACGATGCGGTCGACGCGCGGCACCGTTTCAGTGCCGAACGCGAGCGCCGCGATAGCCTGCGCGCCGCCCATGCGAAACATGCGCGTACCGTCGAGATGTTCGAAGGCCCCGAGGATTTCCGCGCTCGGATGCGGCGACGCAACATATGTTTCCGGCACGCGCGCGGCCTGGGCGGGAATCAGCGTCATCAGCAGCGTCGACGGCAGCGGATAACGGCCCGCCGGAATGTACGCGCCCATCGATCCCAGTGGGCGAACGATCTGGCCCAGGCGCCGACCGTCGGGAAAATCGCGCCAGCACTCGCGGGGCAACTGCATTTCCGCGTAGTCGCGAATGTTGCGGGCGGCGATTTCGACAGCGCGCATGAACTCCGGCGTGACGCGCTCGCGCGCGACATCGAAATCCGCTTGTTCGACCGCGACGCTGTCACCGGCGAGCCGGTCGTATTTGCGCGCGTACTCGAACAGCGCTTCGTCGCCGCGACGGCGCACGTCTTCGAGAATGGGCGCGACGATGGCTTCGGCTTCGGCGAGGCGAACGGCCTTGCGCGTGATCAGATTTTCTGCCTGTGAGACATCGACAATGCGCAGCATGGCTATTTAGGTATTCGCGTCATCTCGGAAACGCACCCGGTCGATGCGGCGGGGACGAGGGGTCTGGAGGCTACAAGGAACTGGGTCTCGCCACATGCCGCTGCAGAGTCGAACCGCCCGGGGCATCGTGCGGCGACGGACGAGGCGGTTTGGCAACCCGCCGCAGGCTGACAGCCTGCCCCACACGACTGCGGAGCCGCAACGGTGCCGCTACGGGTTTCGGCTGTAAGTCGGGCATGGGCAGCCAGCAAGACTGGCCGCCCCACTCCGGAATCGCTTGGCGCGAGCGAAACGCGCGTAGACTGGCCGCCGTACCAGCCGCCGTTCGGAAGCGTGTAATGCGTTCTGAGTGGCATGCTACAGAATGATTTTGCTCAGCGGATATTC
>JAICMB010000792.1 GCA_025929455.1 Bryobacteraceae bacterium
CGGCCTGTACGGATACGGCTGCGCGACGTTCACGCAGCGCGCCGACGCCGTCGTCACGGCGGTCGACAAATACCTAAAGCCGTTCCTCATCGGTAAGCCGGCCGATCGCATCGACGACACCTGGCAGGCCATGTACAACAGCTCCTACTGGCGCAACGGCCCGGTGCTGAACAATGCCATCAGCGGCGTCGATATGGCGCTGTGGGACATCAAGGGCCGGCAAGCCGGGATGCCCGTGTACCAGTTGCTCGGCGGCAAGTGCCGCGAGGCTGCCGCGTGCTATCGCCATGCAGCGGGCGCCGAGATCCCGCAAGTGATCGACGGCGTGCGCAAATACCAGGCGCAGGGATTCAAGTACGTGCGCGTGCAGATCGGCGTTCCGGGTATGTCGGGCTACGGCTCAAACCGCGGCGCCGCGCGTGTCGAAGGCCTGCACGCAGGGCCGGTATTTGAGCCGGAAGCCTACATCCGCCGCGCGCTAAAAATGTTCGAAGCGTGCCGCAAGGAACTGGGCGACGAGATCGAGTTGCTGCACGATGTGCACGAGCGCGTCACGCCGATTCAGGCGGTGCGTTTTGCCAAGGCGGTCGAACCGTACCGGTTGTTCTTCTTTGAAGACCCACTATCGCCGGAAGACATCGCATACTTCCGAATGATGCGGCAGCAGTGCGCGACACAAATCGCGATGGGCGAGTTGTTCAACAGCCCGCATGAATGGACGCCGCTCATCTCCGAGCGGCTGATCGACTTCATCCGTATCCACTGCTCGCAAGCGGGCGGCCTCACGCCCGTGCGCAAGATCACCGCGATGGCCGAGATTTTCGGCGTGCGCACGGCCTGGCACGGGCCGGGCGATTTGTCGCCCATCGGCATCTGTTGCAATCTGGCGCTCGACGTGGCCTGCTACAACTTCGGCATTCAGGAATGCTCGCCGCCGAATGAAACGGAAGCGGCGATCTTCGAGGGCTGTCCCGTAATCAAGGACGGCTACTGGTATCCGAACGAGCGCCCCGGCTGGGGCATCGAAGTGAATGAGAAGCTCGCGGCCAAGTATCCCTTCGGCACGCACGAGCGCAATAAGCTAAACGGCGGTTGGGGCGAAGTGCGGCGCCTGGACGGGACGATTATCAAGCAGTAGCGAGCTAGGCCTTCGGCGCGCTCAAAAGCCCGCGCACTCGTTCGGCGATCGCGTCGCGCGTTTTGCCTTCACCGATGATCTTGTCAAGGATGCCCAGGTCGGCATCGATGGTAAGGTCCTTATCGGTGACCTCGACCGTGCCGCGAATCGGCGCCGTAAAGAAACCCATCTTTGCGGTCAGCGCGAAGTTCATAGTGTTGCCGTTCCAGCTCTTTTGCGGGTCAACGATCTGTAGCGGACCGCCCGCCGCGCCGGAAAACACCTGCACCATGGATTGATCGACGCGCGACTTCACCTCGTCGATCGATTTATTGTGGGCTATGGTGACGCGCATCTACTTGTGCTGGATTTCCCAGTCGTATTGAATCTGGCCGTCGTTGTACGGAATGCGGCCTTCGTCCGCCGGGTCGTAGAACTTGTCCGTCACGTACACAAGCACGGCGGGCTCGCCGCCGAGCACCTTGTACCCGTGCGCGACTCCGGGCGGGATCAAGATCTGCCACGGCCGTAGCGCGCCGATGTACATGGTGTTCTTACGCCCGAACGTTTCTGAACCCGGCCGCAGGTCGACGAGCGCAACTTGCAACATGCCGCCGACCGGCGCCCAGTAGTCGCACTGGCGCCGGTGAAAATGGAACGC
>JAICMB010000259.1 GCA_025929455.1 Bryobacteraceae bacterium
CGGCGCTGGGCTTTGGCGGCGCGGCGTTGGCGCAGATGCCCGGCCGTCCGACTTCGGGCGGAACGGCGGCGAGTGCCTCGCACGGCTCCAACATACTCGCGATCGCCGCCCACCCTGGCGATGCGTTTTTCGCGATGGGCGCGCCGGTCGCATTGGAGGCAAGCGGCGGTGGACACGCCGCATTCCTCAGCCTCTCTCTCGGCGAGCGCGGCTCTGCAACGATTCCGCCGGCGCGCTATGGCGCGATGCAGCGCGAAGCCTCGGAGAAGGCGGCCGAAATGCTCGACGCGAAGGCGTCGTTTCTCACGTACCCGGACGGCGAGATCCCGGTCAACGATGCGCTGAAGTTCGCGGTATGCGATGCCATCCGGCAGTACAAGCCATCCATCGTGGTCACGCACTGGAAAGGAAGCTGGCACAAGGACCACCGCGCCTGCTATGAGATCGCAAACGATGCCGTTTTCTATGCGGCGCTGCCGGCCATCGTGCGCAAGTTGCCCGCGCACTCGGTCGCTAAGACCTTCTATGCGGATAACTGGGAAGACGCGGAGGACTTCCGTCCGGATACGTACCTCGACATCACGCCGGTGTTCGATCGTTGGATGAAAGCCTGCGCGGTGTTCCCGATGTGGCGCGGCGAGAACGGGTTCCGCTACAACGACTACTACGGCAGTCTGGCGGTGGCGCGCGGCTGTGTCGGCGGCTCGCGCTACGCGGTGGCGCTGATGTCGGCTCCGGAGCAGCTTGTGCGCCACGTGCGCGCGCTCTGACGTTCCACACGGCGCGTATAATAAAGAGAATCCCGGCCAATCATGAACAAGTTGTTGTGTTCGTCAGCGCTGTTACCGGCCGCGGCCGCGGCGGGACTGCTTTGCGTGTGCACCGCGTTTGCGCAGGAACGCGCGGATAACAAACCTCCGGCGTCTTCCGAACCGCAAAACCGCATCGTCCTCGAAGTGAACCGCGTCAACGTGCTGTTCACCGTTACCGACAAAAAGGGCCGCTTCGTAACCGATCTCGGCCGCAATGACTTCGCCATTTTCGAGAACAAAAAGCCGCAGAGCGTGCTCGAATTCACCGCCGAATCGAATCTGCCGCTGCGCCTCGCGATTCTGGTCGACACCAGCAACAGCATCCGGGACCGCTTCCGGTTCCAGCAGGAAGCCGCGACCGCGTTCGTGCAGGACGTGATGCGGCCGGATCAGGACAAGGCCACCGTCGTCAGTTTCGACACCTCGGCCGAGCTGGTGGCTGACCTCACCAACAATACCGAGAAGATCGGCGAGGCCATCCGCGATTTGCGTCCGGGCGGCGGCACGGCGCTCTATGACGCGATTTACTTCGCGTGCCGCGACAAGCTGATGCAGGATCAGCCGCTGCACAAGTTCCGGCGCGCGATGGTGATCCTGAGCGACGGCGAAGATAATAACAGCCGCTACACGCGCGATCAGGCGCTCGAGATGGCTCAAAAAGCCGACGTCTCGATCTACACCATTTCGACGAACATCACGCGCATCCCGACCGAGGGCGATAAGGTGCTGCGCTACTTCGCGAGCGAAACCGGCGGCCTCTCATTTTTCCCGTTCAAGGCCGAAGACCTGACGCAATCGTTCGAGAACATCGCAAACGAGCTGCGGCATCAATACAACGTGCTGTACCGGCCCGATCCGTTGCGGCTTGACGGGCAGTATCACACTGTCGAAATCAAGGTACGCGGGCGCAAGGACCTCATCGTGCGCGCGAAGAGGGGCTACTACGCTCCGCGCGGGTAGTTTGCCGCACCCGCTATCCTGAAGACGGAACCTCTTTCGGAATGAACCAAAACGCAAGTCCTGCGCTTCCGCAGCAGGAAACGGTGGAAGCACAAGGCCACCTGATCGATTCGCACATCATGGAGCAGATCTTCGACACAGTCGTGGAATTTCGCGGCCGGTTCGAAGTGGAAGACTTCCGCATTGGGCGCACGAACGGCGACCCGTCGTATTTGCGGCTGAAAGTGGAGGCGGACGACGCCGGCGCGATGGAGCAGATTTTATCGCAACTGCTGGCGCTGGGCTGCTCGCTGGTGGATCTTGGGGACGCGCGCGCGGCCGTGGTGGATCGCGATCGCTGTGCGCCCGAGGATTTCTACTCGACCACGAACCATCGCAGCTTTGTGCGGCATGGCGGCAAATGGGTGGAAGTGCAAAACCAGCGCATGGACGCCATGATCGTGCTCGAGGGCGGCGAAGCGTTTTGCCGCAAGCTGCGCGACCTGCGCGCGGGCGATCGCGTCGTGGTAGGCATGCACGGCATCCGTGTCGTTCCCGAGTCGAAGGAACGCGACCGCCTGACGTTCGCGTTCATGAGCAACGGCATCAGTTCGGAGCGGCAGGTGGAGACCGCCGTCCGGCAAACGGCGGCGCTGATGCAGCAAGCGCGCAAAGCTGGGCGCAAAATTATCGTCGTGCCGGGACCGGTTGTCGTGCACACCGGCGGCGTGGCGCCGCTTTCGGCGCTGATTCGCGGCGGCTGGGTGGATGCGCTGCTCAGCGGGAACGCGCTGGGTGTTCATGACATCGAGGCCGCGCTGTTTGGGACGTCGCTCGGTGTACGGCAGAGCGACGGACGTCAGGAAGAGCATGGGCATCGCAATCACATGCGTGCGATCAATGCCATCTATCACGCCACGAACATCCGTGGAGCGGTGGAGAGCGGCCGGCTGCGCAGCGGCATCATGTACGAATGTGTGCGCGCGGGCGTGCCCTTCGTGTTGGCGGGAAGTCTGCGCGACGATGGGCCGCTGCCGGACGCCATCACGGACATGAACGACGCGCAGGAGGCGTATGCGGCGCAACTCAGCGGCGCGGGCGTGGTGCTTTGCTTAGCCTCGATGCTGCACTCGATTGCGACCGGCAACATGCTGCCAGGCTGGGTGAAGATCGTGTGCGTCGATATCAACCCGGCCGTCGCGACGAAGGTGAGCGACCGCGGCACGGGCCAGGCAGTCGGAGTTGTCACCGACGTCGGTTTGTTTCTCGATCATCTCTCTCGCGCGCTCGCCGTGCAGGTGAACGCCGCCCCGGCAAGCCAATGAGACGCGAATACACGGATGCGCACGCCGAAGCCGGCACGCGCGCGGAGCTGCCGGAGATCGAGACCTGGCCCAATCAATACGCCGGCTACGACATCGAAATCTCGATGCCCGAATTCACGTCGGTGTGCCCCAAGACCGGCTTGCCCGATCATGGCACGATCACCATCCGTTACAAGCCGGGCGAGAAGTGCCTGGAGCTGAAGTCGCTGAAGATGTACATGCTCGCGTACCGCAATGTGGGCATATTTCAGGAGAACGCGGTCAACCGTTTTCTCGCCGATATCGTGACGGCGTGCGATCCTGTGGCGATCACCGTGACAGGCGAGTTTACGCCGCGCGGCGGAGTCTATAGCAAGATCACGGCGTCGTGGGAGCGCGGAAATAAAAGGGCAGGGAAATCGCGTGGCGGCAAACGCTGAGCAGGATGCGCTGGCCGCGCGCGCGGGCGAGTTGGCCGCGATGGTGGACGAGATCCGCGCGCGCATACGGTCCCGGCATCCCGCACCGGACGGTGGCAGCTCCGTGGCGCTTGCCAATCTCATGCCGCTGCTCGAAGCGCGCGATGTCGCGGAAGCGAAGGTCGCGGCCATCGGTACGGTTAATCCGCGGCCGCCCGGCCTCGTAAACAACACCGTTCAGAGCGTCAAGCGAATCGTCGCGCGCGCGCTCGATTGGCACGTGCGCGAGCAGGTGGAGTTCAATCGCGCGGTGCTCGGCTGCGTGCAGGCGGCGCTGGACGCGTTAAATGAAGTGAACCGCGCGCTGGCGCTCGTCGACGGCGCGCGCGATCTGCGTTCCGAATGGCTGGCGCTGCGCAATGAATGGCAGCACCGTGTCACGGCGAACGAGATTCAGTTCCTGCGCGCCGTGTCCGATCTGCAAGGCGCGTTCCAGCACCGCGTGACGCTGCAGGAAGAAACGTATCGCGAACAGTTGCGGGCCAGGCACGCGGACTACGAGCGGTCGCTCGAAAAGGCCGTGGATGAGATGCAGCGCCGCTTCTGGGATGAGCTGGCGAAGGTGCGGCTCGAGTACGAATCGCTGATCCATGCCGAGCTGCGATTGGTGCGGCAGAAGGCGCTGGCGGCTCCGGCAGCACCGGCGCTCCCGCCAACTCACTCTCCCGCGGAGCCGGCGCTGGCGATCGACTGGCTGAAATTTGCGGAGTGCTTCCGCGGTTCGGAAGCAGACGTAAAGCAGCGCTGTGCGAGGTATGTGCCGCTCTTTCAGAGAGCCACAGGCGTGGTGTTGGATCTCGGTTGCGGCCGCGGGGAACTGCTGGAAGTATTGCGCGCCGCCGGCATCACGGCGCGAGGAGTGGATACGAACGCGGAATCGATTGCGCTCTGCCGAGCCAAGGGCCTCGATGTCTTGCACGGCGACATGTTTGCGTATTTGAGCGACCAGCCCGACGGCTCACTGGGCGGCATCGCGTGCATTCAGGTTGTCGAGCACCTTCCGCCGGGGCTGGTCCTTGAACTCGTGAGACTCACGCAGCGGAAACTGCGCCCTGGCGCGGCGCTCGCGATCGAGACGCCCAACCCGGAGAGCCTCGCGATCTTCGCAACGCACTTCTATATCGATCCGACCCACACGCGGCCGGTGCCGCCCGCATTGCTGAAGTTTTATCTCGAAGAGGCCGGTTTCGGCGGCATCGACATTGAGCGGCTGTACCCGGCCGCGGAATCCATCGCCGCGGTCAACGCGCTGCCTGGCGAAGTGCGGGAGCAATTCTTCGGCGCGCTTGACTACGCGATCAGCGCAAGCAAACTGTAGGACAGCCGGTCTCTGCCGGCTGTCCTTTCGCGCGCCGTCCTCGAACCGAAGGTCACGCGCGTTGCCGGCGCAAACGCACCAACCCGATCGCCGCGAGCCCGAATCCGATCATCACCAACGATCCGGCCTCGGGCGTCCTGGTGATGAACTCCTGCACCGCTCCGTTCTGCCCGGCGTGGATATCGGTGATCACGAAGTACCCGCTGGCGTCGAACGTTTGATAATTCGCCTGCGCCGCGGCGAGCCAGGTGGAACTCGGCTTGAGCTTTGAATCGCCGGGGTCCATGATGCTCCACACCGTTCCCTGCAGCGAGCCCCACTGCGATTTGTTGGCCTGCGTAAACTGCGCCACCAGATACGCGACCTGCTGATAGCGGATCGCGGCGTCCGTGAGATTGTGCGGCGTGTTGCCGCCGAAAGTGGTTTGCGAATAATCGCTCGTCAGGCTTATCGGGGTGAGCACCGCGGTCCACTTCTGGCCGTTGTATACCTCGTCGAAAATATCGTCGCAGTAGATCGTGATCGGATCGACCGTGCTGCCGACCGTCATTTTCGCGTAGTACGGGCTGTTGTAGAACGACCCGTAGCCGTCTGTCACGATCTGGCCGTTTTCGCCGGTAAACTGCATGCCAACCGTGGTGGCCCGAGCGGGCGTCAGCGCGGTGGCAAGAGCCG
>JAICMB010000771.1 GCA_025929455.1 Bryobacteraceae bacterium
CTATCAACTTGACATGTTTTCGGGCAGTGCACCATTTGAGTCGTCGTTTGAGTTCACTGTCGTGACCTGGGAATTTCCGATACTCGCGAAATATCGCCTGTCGACAGCGTCGAACATCAGCCCGGTGCTTGAAGCGGGACCTTCGTGTCGGGCTGCCGGCAATCTGAATGGGCTTAATCCCTCGCACTACGGGTTCAGCGTCGGAGGTGGGATTGAGACACGCTATAAAGCCATGAACATCAGTCCGGTACTGCGGTATACGCGGTGGGCGGACGATGCGGTCTCTGCGGGCGCGTGGCGCACGGCGCCCAACCAGATGGAATTGCTTGTTTCATTCACGTTCTGACTTCGCTGAACCAATCGCGTGCAGCGCCGTATCCGCCGCGCGCACGCCGTGATACTGCGCTTCTTCGAAAATCGAAATGCCGCCCAGATCGGAGTTGGCTGAAAAGATTCGCGGCGAGGGAAACCGTGCCGGCGTGCGTGAGAGAAAGCCCGGCACGGGTCGTATCATGGCATGCCCGTGCCGCATCATGTCGATGCGCGACACGCACGCGCGGATGTCGGGATGCACGCGCTCCAGATCGGCGAGGATTGCGTCGCGCCACGTGCCCCAATCGCGCGCGAGCAGCAGGCGCCGCCCATCGACCGGTGCGTATTCCGCCAGTGCCCAGTAGAAGGTCCACACCGTCCGTTCGCGCACCGATGCGACCGACATGTGCCGCGCATCTACATACCCGAGCGTCGGCGAACCGTACACCACGTTGTCCCACGCTGGCTCGGAGTTGCGCTCGTCCGGCATGCGCTCCAGCGTGAGATTCGCGGTCAGCCAGGGCGAATAAACGAAGCCAACCGGCGGCGTCGCGCCCTCCACAATGTACGGCGCGATGAACGACGGAGCTGCGAACACCACCGCGTCTGCAATGTACAGCGCCGCTTCCGTGTACACGTGCAGCCGCGTGCCTTCGCGCGCGATGCGATACACCGGCGCGTTTGTGCGCACATGGCCACCGAGGCGCTCCAGGAGTTGCCGCACGATCCAGCCGTTTCCTTCCGGCCACGTCAGCGGTCCTTTTTCATCGGGTTCGCGCGCCGCGAAATAGTGGATGCCCGCCCACGCGGACGTGGCTTCCGCGCTGGCCCCGTAATCGTCGCGGCAGCAGTAGTCGATGTACCACTGCAAATACGGCGAATCGAAGCCGTTCTGCTTCATCCAGGCCGCGATCGAAAGCGTGTCGAGCGCCGATGGCTTGGCGCCAATCTCCAGCGGTATCGTGAACTCGCGCGACGCGCGAAACTCCTTCACGCGATCGAGAAAGCGGCGGTACTGCGCGCGATGCGTTTGCGAAACGCCGAACTCTGGCTCGATGCCCTCCTGCCAGCGCCCGTGAATATAGAGCCGCTCTTGAGGCGTGAAGCACAGCGTCCGCTCATCCCAGATGCCATTGTGCAGCACTCCCAGGTCTTCGAACAATTCCCGCAGCAGCGCGTTGCTACGCGGCGGCACCGGTACGTAATGCGCGGCCCACGGATAGCGCGTGATCGCGTTCTCGCCCCAGCGCGCGTTGCCGCCGGCCTGCGGTTCCATTTCAAGCAGCACGAAATCGTGGAACCCGCGCTTCTGCATCCGCCAAGCCGCGCTGAGCCCCGCGACCCCCCCGCCCGCGATAATAACCGGCACGCGCTCCACATGCGTCGGAGCACGAAAAGGTTTCCGATCGCGCAGCTTATGGCCAAGTGGGAAGGCATCGTTGACGAACGAGCCGGCAATGGGCCGGTCGGTTTTCCCTGATAAGCCGACCAGCGCCGGCGCGATAGCCAGCACTGAACGCCGCGTTAGCTTCAACTCCACCCCTCCGCGTGGGGCCGGTTTTTTAACAGGGGGCCGGTGGTTAAAGGCCCGCGC
>JAICMB010000441.1 GCA_025929455.1 Bryobacteraceae bacterium
TACGGAACAGGCGGTGGAAAGCATCCAGGACCTGTTGCGCCGCAACGGGCTGTACCGCGGTACGGTAACGCCGGAAGTAACGATGCATGACGGAACGCAGGATGTCGACATCGATTTCCGCATTGTGCAGGGGCAGCGCGCGAAATTCGGCGGTTTGCGCGTGACCGGCACGCCCGAACGGGCATTGAGCGCGATCCTGCGCGCGACAGGATGGAAAACGTTTCGCGGCTGGCTGTGGTGGCGTCCGGTGACGGAGGCGCGCGTGCAGAGCGGGCTGGAGGGGGTGCGGTCGTGGTACGTGAAGCACGACCGGCTCCTCGCACGAGTGCAATTGACGAAGCTCGATTTTCTGCCTGAAACGAACCGTGTCATTCCGACGCTTGACATCACGGCGGGGCCGATCGTAAAGGTGCGCGTGGACGGCGCGCATATTTCACGGAGCCGGTTGCAGAATGTGCTGCCGATTTATCAGGAGCGGTCCGTCGATACCGACCTTCTTGTGGAAGGCCGCACGGACCTGACGCAGTATCTTCAATCGCAGGGGTATTTCGACGCGGAGGTGAGGTTTCAAACGGCACAGCCGCACCCGCAAGAACAGATCATCACGTACAACGTCGATAAAGGCGCTCGGCACAAGCTGGTGCATCTGGAGATCGAAGGCAATAAGTACTTCGATACTGAGACAATCCGGGAGCGAATGTATGTGACGCCCGCGTCGTTCCTGCGCTTTCCGCATGGGCGTTACAGCCGTGAATACATCGATCGCGACTGCGCTGCGATTGCCGACCTTTATCGCGCGAACGGATTTCGCGACGTGAAGGTGACCTCGCACGAAGTCGACGATTACGCAGGCAAGCCCGCGAATGTCGCGGTCGTCGTAACGATTGCAGAAGGCCCGCAGTGGTTTGTGAACAAGCTGGTGGTGAATGGCGTTTCCGAACAAGACCGAAAATATCTGGACCGTGTCCTGGTCTCGAACGTCGGACAGCCCTACAGTGACGTGAACATCGCGACGGACCGGGACAACATCCTGCAGTACTACTTCGATAACGGTTATCCGGAAGCAAAATTCGAATTCGTCGTGGAGCAAGCCGCGCCGCAGCGCGAGGATCTGCAATACACAGTTACGCCGGGCCGGCGCGAGTATGTACGGCGCGTGCTGGTGAGCGGTCTCGCAACCACGCGGCCGGAGGTGGTGTGGAACCGCATGGAACTGAAGCCTGGCGATCCGCTGGGCCAGGGACGCATCACGGACACGCAGCGCAAACTGTACGACCTCGGCATTTTCGCGCGCGTCAACACGGGCCTGCAGAATCCGGACGGAGAAGAGCCCACCAAATATGTTTTGTATTCGCTCGATGAGGCGCGCCGGTATTCCATCAACGTGGGCTTCGGCGCCGAGATCGCGCGCATCGGCGGTGGGTCCATCACGTCGCTCACGCCCACAACGGATCTGAGTTCGCCCGCCGGCGCGACCGGCTTCAGCCCGCGGGTCACGTTCGGCGTTACACGCCTGAATTTTCTCGGCCTGGCGCATACCGTTTCGCTGCAGACGCAGGTGTCCACTTTGCAACAGCGCGCGCTGTTCAACTACATCGTCCCGCAATACGAGGGTCATCCGAATCTGAATCTGCAGTTCACCGCGCTATTTGATATTTCAAAGGATGTGCGCACGTTTTCCGCCAAGCGCGAGGAGGGGTCGATCCAACTCGGACAGAAATTATCGCGCGCGAACAGCATGCAATACCGTTACGTGTTTCGCAACGTCAGCCTGATTGGGACGCCGCTCATCAGCCCCGAACTGATTCCACTCTTTTCGCATCCGGTGCGCGTGGGCCTAATGTCGGGCACCTTCATTCAGGACCGCCGCGACGATCCCATCGACCCGCATCGCGGCATGTACAACACCGTCGATTTCGGCGTCGCGAACCACGTGTTTGGATCGCAAACCGGATTCGGTCGCGTGGTGGCGCGCAACGCCATGTATCATCACCTTTCGAAAGATTTCACGCTGGCGCGCATCACGCTGTTCGGGGGCATCCAAAGATACTCGGGGCTGCCGGACATTCCGCTGCCCGAGCGATTCTTTTCCGGCGGCTCCAACTCGCAGCGCGCGTTTCCGGACAATCAGGCCGGTCCGCGCGACCCGAAGACCGGATTTCCGATCGGCGGTAATGCGGTGTTCATGAATACGATCGAGCTGCGCTTCCCATTCATCGGCGAGAACATCGACGGCGTATTCTTTAATGACATGGGCAACGTGTACAGCGATATTCGAAAAATCAGCTTGCGCTTTAACCAGCGCAATCTGCAAGACTTCGATTACGGCGTGCAGGCCTTCGGGTTCGGCATTCGTTATCGTACGCCCGTGGGGCCGGTCCGCATCGATCTGTCGTACAGCCCCAATTCACCGCATTTTTACGGATTCAAAGGCACGCTCGATCAGTTGATTACCTGTAGCAGCCCGAATCCCGCGACCAGCGCGCATTGCACCGGTTCGCAAACCGTGCAGCGAATCAACCCTTTTCAATTCCACATTTCGCTGGGGCAGGCGTTTTAATGAGGAACATCGTGGTGCTGGTTGCGCTTGTAATTGTGTCCGCGCATAGCGCGATTATCGACCGCATCGCCGTTTCCGTCGGCAATCAGGTGATCACAGCCGATGAAGTGCTGGACGAAATTCGGACCACTGCATTTCTGAACGGCGCGACGCCGGACTTCAGCGCACAATCGAAGAAAGAAGCTGCCGGCCGCCTCGTCGATCAGACCCTGATCCGCCGCGAAATGGACGTGAGCCACTATCCGGTGCCGCAGTTGAGCGAGGCCGAGCCGGAGTTGAACAGCGTCGCGGCGCGCTACGCGAATCGCGAGGCGTTTAACGCGGCGCTGAAAAAATATCGCATCACCGAAGCCGATCTGATGCGCCATCTCTTATGGCAACTCACCGTCCTGAAATTTATCGACGAGCGGTTCCGGCCCTCGGTGCAGATCACCAACGGCCAATTGCGGCGCTACTACGACGCGAAAGTGAAGCAGTGGAAAGAGGGCGGTGCGAAAGACATCCCCACGCTCGAACAGAGCCGCGCCGCACTCGAAAAGGCGCTCACGGAGGAGCGCATCAACAGCGCGCTGGACCGCTGGCTCGGTGACGCGCGCACACAGGTCGACATCCGGTATCACGAGGAAGCGCTTTCGTGAGCAGACCCGCGAAAATCGCCGTGTGGAGCGCTGCGGCGGTGATCGCGATCACGGTTGGCGTGGTGATCGCGTTCGTTGTGGCGGTGCAAAGCGACTGGTTCATGAATCGCGTTCGCGAGCGCTTTGTAAGCGAGGTCGAGAACGCGACCGGCGGCAAGGCCGAGATCGGCCGCTTCGATTACGACTGGCACACGCTGACGGCTACGGTCGCGCCGTTTGTTTTGCACGGCAAGGAATCGGCGTCCGAAGCGCCGTTCCTCAGAGCGAAACAGGTGCGCGTCGGGTTAAAAATCGTTTCGCTGGCGCGGCGCAAGTTCGATATCGCGTCGCTTGCAGTGGAGCAGCCGCAGGTGCATGTTTCGGTGCGTCCGGATGGCACGACAAACCTTCCCGTGCCTCGCCATGCCGGCGGAAGCACGATCGCGCAGGTCCTCGATCTCGCGGTCGGGCGGATCGAAGTACATGACGGCTACGTGGATTACAACTCCGAGCGCATTCCGCTCGACTTCACGGCGGATAAGTTGGCGGCGAATCTGCGCTATGTCCCGGGGCCGCCGCGGTATGCGGGCGAGATCGCGTCGA
>JAICMB010000340.1 GCA_025929455.1 Bryobacteraceae bacterium
GGTCACGGTGCACGTGTTCAGAACGACGAGGTCAGGCTCACCCGCGCACGCCTGCATGCCGCACGCGGCGAGCGCCGCTTCAATGGCAGCGCCGTCGGCCTGCGATGCGCGGCAGCCGAAATTCTGAACAACAAACCGCTCCATTAACAAAAATTGTAGCGGTCCGTCGCGTTGCTTACGCCTTGGCGCCGCGCGCTGCCGGTAGATCCACGGTGCGCGGCTGGCCTCCCAGTTTCGCCACCGCCGCGTAGATCACAAACCCCGCGATGAAACTGTACACCACGGCGGGCTGCGCCAGCGCCTTTGCGGCAGGTGAGAGCGGCATAAAGTCGAGCGGCAAAATCCCGATCACAAACCCGACCGCCCACGCGCAATAGCCGGCCCAGTTCACGCCCTGACGCGGTCCGGACCATTTGCGCCCGGCGAGCAAATAATCCGCCGCCATCGCGCCACAGATCGGCCCGAACGACGCGCCCACCAGCGCGAAGACGCTCGCCAGGTTCGCGGCCACGCCCGTAATCGCGAGCACAATCGCGATCGTCACGCCCGCCATTGTCGACGACATGCGCGGCACGCCCGGGATCATCGTCTAAAAACTGTTGCCTGCAATGAATGCGCAGAAACAGGCCGGCACAATGGAAGCGACTGCGAACAGCAGAAACATCGCGCTTGCCAGAAAACCGCCCATGGACCCGATCACGGCGTCATAAGCGAACGGCAGATTCGGGTTCGCGACATGCGCGCCCGCGACGGCGATCAGCGGCAGCGCGCCCGCGTAAAGGATCGCCAGCGCAATACCGGTAAGCCCGCCCAGCTTCACATCCGATGCGTTGCGCGAGTTCATGCCGAAGTCCGCGCCCGCCGCGCCCGCTGTCGCGAAGAATCCGATGACGGCCTGGATCAGCAAGGTGAAGGCCAGGAAATGATCCGTCACCACCGGTTTGTAATCGAGCGCGCCGCCTCCGGCCTTCACCGCGACAGCCAGGATCATCAGCAAGGGGATCAGATTCAAAAACAGCGACACCTTCGCCACGTACTGAATCCCCTTCACGCCGACATAGGCGAGAATGTAACCCCACAGCACGGCCACTACTGCAAACAGCAGCGTGCCCGGATTCGCGTTCAACCCGAAGCCTTTTAAAATATAGGTCGTCGAGTAGAACGTGCCGACCGCGAACCATCCGACCTGCAACAAGCCCATCAGTAGTCCGGGCATCACATATCCGCCCGCGGTCCCGAACGTGGAGCTGCCGACGACATAGAGCGGGAACCCCGTCTTCATCCCGAGCATGCCCGGCACGTAGTAGTAGAGCGCGTAGCTGAGTGCCGCCGCCACCGCCAATGCGCCGATGCAGAACAGCACGCCCGCATGCTCCAGCGTGCCCTGCGCGAGTGACTGATAAAACACCACCCACAAAAACACCCCCGCATAACTCGGCGCGGTATTGGCGTACCAGGGCGCGCGGTTCGAGGCCGGGTTCGGTGCGGTCTTCGCTATGTAATCGGGCAGATTCGACATTGCGTGCCAGTATATAACACGCGCGCGTAGGAACATTGCCCGTTTTGCGTCTAACCGTCGGAATGAGATTTGTTATCGCAACCAGCGACTACGCCGGCCTGGGCTTCGCCACACGCATGCAGGACGAGGGCCACGAGGTGATCCTCGCCGCGAACCCGCGCCCGGCGGACCTGAACGATCCGGAGCGCATGAAAGCGTTCGCACGTGTGGGCTGCGGCATGGTTCGCAAGGAAGCGCTGCGAGATGTAATGGAGCACCGCTCGCGCATGCGCGACTGGTATTGGATCTGGGATTTCAACCACAGCGTCGAAGAGAACGAAACGCTACGCCGGGAAAACTTCAAAGTCCTCGGCGGCGGCCGCTTTGCAGAATCCATGGAGCACGATCGCGAACGCTGTCTCGAGTTCACTACCAAATACGGCCTGCAGCCGCCGCCATCCCACGCCTTCAATGATCCGCGCGAGGCCATGGCGTTTTTGAAACAACACCAGCGCACGGCGTTCGTGTACAAGCCCGATACAGGCGCTAACTTCGAAACATTTTTGCCGGAGTCGGAGGATGCGGCGGAAGCGAACGAGGAGCTGCGCGCGCACTTGAGCACCGTGGAGCCCGGCAAAGGGTTCATCCTGCAGGAACGCAAAGACGGCGTGGAGACAAATGTGGAGGTCTGGTTTCATGACGGCGAACCGGTATTCGCGTTCATGGGCCTGGAGTGCAAGAAACGCTATGCCGGCGATCTAGGCGATCTCATGGGCTGCGCCTTCGATTATGCGTTCGTCATCCCGCTCGGCTCCAAAGCCGTTTCCGATTCGGTCGGCAAGCTCTATCCCGCTTATCACGATATGCGCTACACCGGGTTCGGCGACGCCAATTTCATAGCGGCGCGCGACGGCATCTGGTTCTTTGAGAAATGCGAACGCTTCGGCTACAACGCGCACCCCAATCTGCTGTTCAACCTGTCGCGCCGCGGCGTCGGCGAGACACTGGCGAATCTCATCGACGGCGATTTTAAAGCGGACTTCTCCGGCGGCTTCGGAGCCAGCGTGACCATGTCCACGCGTGCGGCCGCGCGCGGCGGCCAAGCCGTGCAGTTTCCCGAAAAGCTCTGGCCCGACATTTTCTGGTGGGATGTTTACAAAGAAAACGACCTGCTGCGCACGGCCGGATATGATGCCGATGGCAATGTGCTGATCGTGACGGCCTACGGATACACCATTCAAACCGCCTGGGAAACGCTCATGAAGAAAACCGCACAGATCAAGTTTCCGTATCGCAGTTATCGCATCGACGGGGCGGACACAAATTATCCGTCGTCGCCGCTGCGCCGCTATCAGGCGCTCACCGCCATGGGGTACCTGCCATGAAGATCGTCATCGAATCGCTTCCGCACGAGTTACAACGTTATCCAACAGTGGGTGATTATTGGGAGGAGGCGGGCGCCGACCAGATCCGCGTGTCGGAGTTGCCCGACTGGCGTTTCGAAGCGCTAGTTGCGGTTCACGAACTCATCGAGATGATCCTCACGCGCCATCGCGGCATCGCCGAACAAGCCATCAGCGACTTCGATATCGGCTTTGAAAAAGCGCGCGAGGAGGGCAAAGTCTTCGGCGAGCCCGGCGACGATCCGCGCGCGCCCTACCAGCGCGAACACTTCTTCGCCACGAACGTCGAACGATTGCTGGCGGCGGAACTCGGCGTAGACTGGTTCGGGTACGAGCGCCTCGTGGATGAGCTAGGCGTGAAGAAGTAGTAACCTGCAATTCTGGGTAGAGCAGACCCCGCCGCTTACGCCCGAGGGCAGCGACCTCGAATGGATGCGGCCAAAAGACATCCTGGGTCCTGAACTCCTGTCGCGATTGCTGGGAATCTCCGCGACCAGCGTTCGCCGGTACAGCGCGGGAGCGCGCCCCGCGCCGAACGATGTTGCGGAGCGGCTGCACTTCCTAAGCCTGATCGTCGGCGACCTTGCGGGTGCGTACAACGAGATCGGCATTCGGCAGTGGTTTGAACGAAAGCGGCGGCAACTGGACGGGCACACGCCGTTGGACCGTTTGAAGCTTGGCTGGCAGCCCTCGCAGCCGGGGCCGAGCCGAGTCCGCGATCTTGCAAGCGCGTTGGTCGCCTCGCCCGCTACGTGATCGTCTATCGCCGCACCGACCCGCGCGTTCCGTCCTCCTTTGGTGAATGCGCGCTCACAAGTGCTCCAGCAACTGCGCCGAAACAACTCGCCGCTCTACGTGGTCTTCCACTTCCTGTAACAGCCAGCGGCGCAAATCAGCGGCGGTCTCCCGGGTCCACTCTCGCTCCGTGAGCGCCGCAATCGGCGTTACCAGCATCTCTTCCGCGATGGCTCGCGACTCCGGAGCGATCGGCGGCTCGCCGAGAAGGCCAGCCAGACGCACAGCCCACAACGTAAAATACGGCACCGCCGCCCAGATACTTCCGCCACTCCGTAAATACTCGAGTACAGCGATCAGCAGCCGGAAGTGGCGCTCGTTTGCTTCACCGGGTGGCAGGATCTGGTCAGAGACCTCCGCCAAGTAGTCCAACGCGATACTCGACTCGTAACTATTGGCGAGTTGGAATTGTGAGTTCAGCAACTCCGCTCCGGTCAGTGTTACTAACTCGCGGACTTCCTTCTGGTAATAAGTCGCGTTCACATGGGACAGCCGTTCCAGGCCGGAGCCGAATGGACCTTTGGGCCGCCGCGCGCGTTTCGCAATACCGCGCAATTTGCCCTGATCGCGCGTAAAGAAACTCACGACCAGATCGGCTTCCTTAAACGGCCACGTACGCAGAATGAAACTCTCGCTCGTGCGCGCGGCCATCTGCCGTTACTGCGCGCCCGCCGGCATGTTGGTGATCACAAACGCGTAATCGAACGAGGTCTCCCGGATGCGATCGTACCGGCCCGACGGCCCAAAATGCCCTGCGCCCATCTCGGTCTTGAGCAGCAGAACATTGTCGTCCGTTTTTAAGCCGCGCAGCTTCGCCACCCACTTGGCCGGCTCCCAATACGACACACGCGGATCGTTCAGGCCCCCGGTAACGAGCATCTTCGGGTAACGTGTCGCCTCCACGTTGTCATACGGCGAGTAAGAA
>JAICMB010000766.1 GCA_025929455.1 Bryobacteraceae bacterium
CATTCAATCGCCAGGGGCACACGGAGGGCAAGGTGGTGCTCGCGATCAGCGCCGCGGCCAGCAGCCGCTAAAGCGCCCCGCGGCCGCCGTAGCCGGCACACTGGCTTCGGCGCCCCCAAATCAATAGACTGCGCCCGCGCCGCCGGGGCGCATCCAGGAGAGCTTGAGTGGGCAAGGGTGACATGAAGACGCGACGCGGCAAGATCTACCGCGGCAGTTTCGGCAAGAGCCGTCCCAAACAGCCGGCGAAGAAGACGGCGGCCAAGAGCGCCGGCAGCAGCAAGAAGTGAGCGGCGAGGCCGGCGGGAGCGCACCGCGCTCGCGGGCCTGCAGCACGCGAGCGCGGAGGATGCCGCTGTTGAGGAGGCGAGCCTAGCCCGGATTTCTCACACTCCGGTTGATTGTGCGGCGGGGTGACTGTTGGCGGTGTGGTTTCGGCATCGGTGCGGATGGGTGCCGTGCTGACGCTGATTTGGACGACAGGTGTCCGGCGCTCTGCACGAGAGCGGCCCGGGATTGAGGGTGGCGTGTTCTGGTTCGTGGGTGCGACTTACCGCGCCGCGGCGGTGCACGCATGGCAGGCGGCGATGAACTCGGTCTGGTTCGAGCTGGCTGAGCTTATGGCCAGCCTCACGCGACGTACGCTGACGGTGACCACGGCACCGATTTTCAACAGCCGCAGCCGGATCGTGTTCGCACAGGCGCTGGCCAGTGCCGTGTTCTTCAGTCCGATCCGCCTGAGCGCCGTCATCAGTACGTAGGCGGCCGAGGCGAGCCAGAGCCGTAGCTGATTGGCGCGGAACGTGGCGGTAGACAGTCGATCGGCAAACAGATCCAGCTGCGCCTCCTTGATCCGGTTCTCGCACTCGCCCCGAGCGCAGTACAAGTCTTCGTACAGCTCGCGCATCGGCCACTGTGTCTTTGAGAGGCTGGTGACGATGAAGCGCGGATTGGCTTTGTCGCCAGTCTGCTCGGCCTTGCCCACCACACGGCGCCGGCCGCTCCAGCTCTTGCGTGTCCGGTAGGTGAAGTCGCGGTAGCGCCGTGCCGGATGACCCGACCTGTCTGCTTCGGCCCGTGCTTGCCGCAGCTGCCCACCGATGGCACGGGTCAGGCGGGCGTTGCGGGCCAGTCCCAACACGTAATCCACCGCATTTTCCTCGCACCAGCGCATTAGCGGCTCGCGGCAGAACCCCGAGTCCGCCCGCAGCACTATCTGCACCTTGGGCCAGCGTGCGCGGATCTGCGCCACGATGCGCTCGATCGCTTCTTTCGCTCCCGCCGCCCCATCGATGTTGGCCGGCCGCAGCGTGGCCAGCAGCAAGTGCTCGCCGCAAAAGATGTACAACGGCAGATAGCAGTAGTGATTGTAGTAGCCGTGGAAGAAGCGGCCTTCCTGATTCCCATGCAGCGGGTCATCCGTCGCATCCAGGTCCAGCACTATCTGCGTCGGAGCGCGCCGGTGTGCTTCGAGGAATAGCTCGACCCACAGCCGTTCCAGCTTATCGCTCTGCGGCACGATCTTGTGATACCGATCCGTGCCACGGCGGGCATGCAGCTCCAACCGGTTGAGCGTGCTCTTGCCCGCCAGCGGCGCGCAGCCGCGCCGTCTGGCCTCGAGCTTTCCGAGCAAGGCGCCCATCACCGGGTCGTGACGCAGGTGCTCGTGATCGTTCAAGTCTTCGTATCCCAGCGCCAGGCCGAACACCCGTTGCCCGACCAACGTGCGCACCGAGTGTTCCACCAGCGCCACGGAACGCTCGTCCCGAAAGCACCCTGCCAACCGATCGATCAGACCGATGGCCCGATCTGCCTTGCCCAACAGCAACGCCCCGGCATCGCTGCTGACCGTCCCGCCATCAAATGCCGCCACCACCCGCCGGCCTTTGGGACGGCAACGGTCCCATGCACGTCCTCGATGGAGTGCTGCTGGGCGGCTGGAGCGATGTCG
>JAICMB010000733.1 GCA_025929455.1 Bryobacteraceae bacterium
ACCTCCGGGCTCAACGCGGGACAGCTTTCGATCATCGTGGCGGCGGTGCTGCTGGGCAGCGTGATTTCGACGCTGTTCGCGGGCCTGCTGGCCGATTGGATGGGACGGCGTCCTCTCATGACGCTGAGCGGCATCACCTTCGTCATCAGTATTCCGATGATCGCGCTGTCGCACGGATATGGGCCGTTGTTCTTCGGCCGTTTGTTGCAGGGCATCAGCGGCGGGCTGATTGGGGTAGTCGTTCCGCTGTACCTGGCCGAGTGTCTCTCGGCTACCAATCGCGGCAAAGGCACGGGGATATTTCAATGGCTGCTGACGCTGGGAATCGTGGCCGCGGCGCTGATCGGCATCTACTACAGCTATCGCGTGGAAGAAGTGATCAAGACGGCCAGCGCGGCCACCGTGTTCGCATTCAAGGACGAAGCGTGGCGGCGCATCTTCTGGGTATCGCTTCCGCCCGGAGTCCTGTTCGTCATCGGCACGTTCTTAGTCGCGGAGTCGCCGCGGTGGCTGTTCCGCCGTGGAAAGAAGGAAGCCGCTCTCGCTGCACTGCTGCGCTCACGGGCGCCGGAGCAAGCGCAGATAGAACTGGCCGAGATGGAAGAGACGGCGGCCGCCACCCGCGCCGGCGCTGCCGCTCGCAAGGTGAAAGACTCGCTGCTCCGCCGCAAGTACGTGATCCCGTTCGTGCTCGCGTGCGTGATTCTTTTCTGCAACACGGCCACGGGAATTAATTCCATCATCGGCTACAACACCAACATCCTGCTGCAGAGCGGCCTGTCCGATCTGCAGGCGCACTGGGGCTACGTACTGTTCACCGCGATCAACTTTTTAATGACCATCATCGGCCTGGTGCTGGTGGATCGCAAGGGCCGCAAGTTTCTGCTGGTTCTGGGCACCGCGGGCGTGATCATCTCGCTCACAGGCGTGGGCGTGCTGTTCCTGCAAACCGAAAAAGCGAATCTGGAATTCCGCGATGCGTTCCAGCAGATGGTCGCCCCCGACCAGACGCTGAGCATGCGTTTCGATCCCGCCGAAGCCGGCAAGCTGCTGGCCACAAAAGGCACGGCCACCGCCGGCATTCAGAGCGACCGTGCCGCGCTCACGATCATTTACTCTTACGGCGATTTCACGGCCGCAACAAACGTGGCGCGCTCCGACGATCCCGCTGCTCCGACGATCAAGATCACGCGCGAAAGCTGCGTGCCCAGCAACAGCCTGGAGGCGTTTTTCAAAAATCCGTTCGCTGATCTGAACGTCGCGCGCCAGGCACCGTTAAAAATCGATAAAGCTGTCGTGGGCGCGGTCCCCGCCGCGAGCCGCGGCTGGGTGGTGGCTATCTTCCTATACGTGTTCATGTCGTTCTACGCGCTCGGGCCGGGCGTGTGCGTGTGGCTTGCGCTCTCGGAGTTGATGCCGACGCGCATTCGCTCCAACGGCATGAGCATCGCGCTCGTGATCAACCAGGTCGTCTCAACCACGCTGGCCGCGATCTTTCTGCCGGTCGTCAGCAAGTACGGGTATTCGACGATGTTCTTCCTGTTCGCCGGTTTCACCGTGATCTACTTCATTACGGCGGCGGTGTTTTTACCCGAGACGAAGGGCAAGACGCTCGAAGAGATCGAGGAACATTTTGAGAGGGGCGCGAAGGTCAGCCACGCGTAGGCGCGCTGCGGTTTACGCCCCGTGTTCCTTGTGCGTGCATGCCGGAAATTCGGTCAGGTAGGCATTGCCCTTGTAATCTAAGTTGTCGATCAGCCCCTCACGCGACGTGTAGAACGCATACACGGCCGCGCGCTTGATGGTGCGGTAGTGCTGGTGCTCCGCCTTGGACATGCGCTCTATGAACGCGGTACGCGCGGGAGCATCGAGTGCGCCGAAGCGCTCGTCCTTTAACCAGCTCATTGCCGCGCGCCACTCGCGCTGCATCTCTGGCGCGTACTCGGCGGCGGCGTTCACCATGTAGTCGATGTAGTGCGCGACGTGCGCTTCGCGTGCGCCGGGCGTCTCGTCGGTCGGGATCAGGATTTCTGTGAAGCTTTCGAGCATCGCGAACTCTTCGGGCGAGAAGAAATGCGGCTGGTAACCCGTCCAGCGCGCGGATTCGGGCGGAGCGGCGGAGTGCTGGTGCTCCGCAGCGAGGGCCGGACCGGCCGCGAGCGCAGCGGCCGCAATG
>JAICMB010000348.1 GCA_025929455.1 Bryobacteraceae bacterium
GCGGCTGCGGCACGATCGGATCGACAAAGATGTCCAATTGGCCCCCGCAAATCAGACCGGTATCGTACGCGGCGCTCTGGCCCAGGCTGAAGTGCATGTGGCGCGGCTTTTCGGTTTGCATCACCTCGCGCGCCGCGTTCCACACTTCCGCTTCAACACAGCCGCCACCGATGGTGCCGAGCATGGAGCCATCCTCGCGGACCAGCAATTTGGCACTCTCGTAGCTCGGAATGGACCCGTTCACTTCGACGATGGTCGCCAGCGCGCATTTCTGCCCCAGCCGCCGCAGACGGACCACTTCTTCATAAATGTCCATTCAAGAGAATTATATCGAGGTGATATGGCCTTCGTTGGGCTTCTTCTTATATACTCTGCTGCATGAAAGTAGCCGCACTGGCGACCGCGTTGTCCTGTTGCATCGCCGCGCAGCAGTTCTACCCAGGGCTCGGCACCTGGACGCACCCGATCGCAACGCGCAGCACCGAGGCGCAGAAATATTTCGATCAGGGCCTGATTCTGCTCTACGGGTTCAACAGGCCGGAAGCGCTGCGTTCATTCCGCAAAGCGCTCGCCATCGACCCACAGGCCGCCATGGCGCAGTGGGGAGTCGCGATGGCGCTTGGGCCCTATATCAACATGGATATGGATAGCGATGTCCATCTAAAAGGGTCGTGCGCCGCGGCGCAGAGCGGGCTCTCCATGGAGGGGATAGGCGCGGTGGATCGCGCGTGGCTCCAAGCCGCGGCGGCGCGTTGTCCGAATTACTCCGATCCGCAGAAGTACATCGGTGCGATGCGTGAACTCGCCGCGCGTTTCCCCGACGATCCCGACGCGCAGACGTTCTACGCGGACGCGCTGCTCCTCCCGGCGCGGTGGCGCTGGTACGATAACGCAGGCAAGCCGGCCGATGGCGTCGCCGAAGCCGAGCACGTGCTCGAACACGTTTTGCGGCGCTTCCCCGATCATCCCGGGGCGAACCACCTCTATATCCATGCGGTCGAGTCATCGCCCACGCCTGAGCGTGCCATCGCGAGCGCGCAGCGGCTGATGGGAATCGTGCCCGGCGCGGGTCACATGGTACACATGCCGGGGCACATTTGGCTAGTATTGGGCGACTATAACACCGCCGCCGATGTAAACGAACGTGCCGCGGAAGTGGATCGCGAATATTTCGCGCGCGCGGGCGAGCAACCGGACTATTACCTGTATTATCTTCACAACCTGCAATTCATCCTGTACGCACGCGCGATGCAAGGGCGCGTCGCGCAAACCCGCGCCGCGATCGCGCAGTTCGAAAAGGCCTTGCAGCCAATGCAGAAGGACATGCCGGAAATGGCGGAAGCTTTCGGCGTGTTCGCGACGATGGCTCGCGTCCGCGTAGGTTTGTGGGATGAACTGCTGACCGCGCCGGCAGCGGCCACGCCGCTCACTGCAACAGTGCGGCATTACGCAAGGGCGCTCGCGTCCGCCGCGCAAAGCCAGCCGCAGCAGGCTCGTACCGAGCGGGCGCAATTCGAAGCGGCGCGCGCGCAGCTCGACCGTAGCATGCCCTGGGGCCTGAACAAACTTGGTGACGTCGTGGACCTCGCGTCCGCCGTGCTCGGCGCGCGATTGGCCGATTCGCCGCACGCCGCCGTACCGCTGTGGCAAAAAGCCGTCGCGCTGCAGGACGCGCTCGCTTACGATGAGCCGCCCGCGTGGTATTACCCGGTGCGAGAATCGCTCGGTGCGGCGCTACTTCGATCAGGTGATGCAGCTGGCGCGGAAATCGTGTTCCGCGAAGGATTGCGGCGCACTCCGCACAACGGGCGGATACTGTTCGGCTTGCTCGAATCTCTAAAAGCGCAAAACAAGTCCGTTGACGCGCACTGGGTCGAACGCGAGTTCCGTACGGCGTGGAAGGGCGCGGATTTGCCACTACGCCTGGCGGACTTATAGCTTGAAACTCGACGGACGTGCCCTCAAACTACCGGGCGAAATACCTGTCGTAGACTGATTAGTTCATGCGTTTGCAGTTCCTCCTGCCGCTCGTCTGCGGCAGCGCGCTCCTGGCACAACCCGCCGCCCTGCATTGCGGCCGCATGCTCGACGTGCGCTCCGGCGCTTATTTCGACGATGCCGTAATCGTCATCAACGGCGAGAAAATCGTCGCGGCGGGGCCGTCTTCCAGTTCCCCGGTGCCGCCGGGGATGGCCGTGATCGACCTCACTCGCGCGACCTGCCTGCCGGGCCTCATCGACGTTCACGACCATCTCACGGACGATCCTACCGACTCCGGTTATCGCTCGCTCGGCATTTCCGTCCCGCGCGAAACCGTAAAAGGGGTTAAGAACGCATTGACTACGTTGCGTGCGGGCTTCACGACCGTACGCAACGTGGGCGCATCCGGTTTTTCCGACGTTGCGATTCGCGATGGCATTAACGCGGGCGACATCGAAGGCCCGCGCATGCTGGTATCCGGGCCGCCGCTCGGCATCACGGGCGGCCATTGCGACGAAAATCTGCTCGCGCCGGAATTTCACTACAAGGCCGAAGGCGTTGCCGACGGCCCCTGGGCGGCGCGCGCGAAAGTTCGCGAGAACATAAAATTCGGCGTTGACCTGATCAAGATCTGCGCTTCCGGCGGCGTGCTTTCGAAAGGCGATCAGCCCGGCACGCCGCAATACACACTCGAAGAGATGCAGGCCATCGCGGCGGAAGCGCACAAGCTCGGGCGCAAGGTGGCGGCGCACGCGCACGGCACGCAATCGATTAAGGATGCCATCCGCGCCGGTATCGACTCCATCGAGCACGCCAGCCTCATCGACGACGAGGGCATCGCGCTCGCCAAGCAGCACGGCGCCTATCTCGTGTTCGACATATACAATGACGACTACATCCTCGAGGAGGGTGCGAAATCCGGCATGCTGCCCGAATCCATCGAGAAAGAGAAAAAACTTGGCCATTTGCAACGCGAGAATTTCCGGAAAGCGTACCTGGCGGGATGCAAAATGGCGTTTGGCACCGACGGCGGCGTCTATCCGCACGGCGATAATGCGAAACAGTTTGTCACGATGGTGGAGTACGGCATGAAGCCGATCGACGCCATTCGGGCCGCTACCATCAACGCCGCCGATCTGCTCGGCTGGCCGGATAAGGTGGGCAGCCTGGACGCGAATCATTTCGCGGACGTCATTGCCGTACGCGGCGACCCGCTCGCCGATGTGCGGGTGCTGCAGCACGTCGAGTTCGTTATGAAAGGCGGTCACATCGTGAAGAATGAAGTAACAAACAGGGACACGAAATGACAGCGCGCAAGAAATTTTATGGCTGGGTGGTTACGGCCGCGGCATTCGTCACCTTCGGACTCGCGGTCGGCGTTCCGTATTACAACATCGGATTTTTCTACGACTACTTCCAGCGGCAATACGGGTGGTCGCGCGCCGACATCACGCTCGGGTTCCCGCTTGCGGCACTGCTGACCATATGGATCGGACCGCTTGTCATCCACCGTTTTAGCCCGCGCAAGCTAATTCTCGGCGGGACGGTGCTGACGTTCATCGCTCTCGCCGGATTTGCGCGCATGGGGGGTTCGCTCGGCGTTTATTACGGCCTGTGGGTCGTCTACACCGTCGGCTACATTTTATCCGGCCCGATTCCGCACCAGCTCATCGTGTCGCATTGGTTCCGCATCAGCCGCGGACGCGCCATGGGCATCGTGTACGTGGGCGTCGGATTGATGGGTTCGCTCGGCTCCTTCCTGGTGAAACCGCTGACGGATCACTACGGATTTCACGTGGCGCTGTTTGTGCTCGCGGCGCTAGTGCTGCTGGCGTGGCCGATTGTATTGCTCGTCATCCGCGACAAGCCGTCCGAATTGGGGCAGCATCCCGACGGGCTCGCCACGCCGCCGCCCGAAGTGAAACTCGCTTCGCGAACCTTTTCGCAACTCCTGGCAAGCTGGTCGTTTTGGCTACTGCTCATTGGCAGCTTCTGCTCCATCGGCGCGATCGGCGCGATCAACTTTCACATGAAGTTCGTGTTTCTCGATGAGGGCTTTCAAAAAGGACCGATGGTGGATGCGGTGTGGCGTAATGCCTCAGTGATGATACTGTGGTCGAGCATCGCAGGCCGTTTGCTCATCGGCTGGCTGGCGGACAAATTTTCCAAGAAGTGGGTCATGACGGCGACGTACGTGCTCGTCGCCGCCACGATTCCGTTGCTGCTGACCGTGAGCCCGTCGCAGCAGACGCTGATTTACGCGTTTGCTGTGCTGTTCGGCTTCGGCATGGGTGCGGATTACATGCTCATTCCGCTGATGGCTGCCGAGGAGTTCGGGGTTAACTCGCTGGCGCGCGCCATGGCCGTGATTCTGCCGGTGAACACGATCGGGCAGACGTGGTTCCCGTATTTCGTATCGTTGCTGCGTGATCGGTACGGCACGTATTCGATTGCCATGGGGGCCGTGCTCGCGGTGGCGGCGATCGGCGCGTTGTCGATAGCGATCCTGCCGCGCCACCGCGATTTGAATGCAGAGGAGCCGA
>JAICMB010000827.1 GCA_025929455.1 Bryobacteraceae bacterium
CTCCGCATCGGACGTGCCGGCGGCGAACTTCACGTCCGCCAACAACAGCCGCGCCGCATCGTCCTCCACCTGCTGCGCATAGAAGTCGCGCGCACTGATCGCGCGCCCATCGACCGACCCGGGCGCGGCATTCCCTCGCGCCATGCCGGCGTCGACGTCTTTTTCAATTTGCGCCGGAGTTTTCTCGAACGCGTTGGCGGCTGCCGCCTGCATGTCGTTCGATTGCTGTAGATCGAACAGGAATACGCGCGTACGTCCGCTATATGCGGCGTCCAGTGCCATCATCCGCACGCGCGCGAAATCGCGGTCCGCACCGCTCGCGGTGGCCGCGCCGATGGTCAGGTGCGCGCCATCCGCGTGCAGTGTCGAGAACAGCTCGACGAGTCCCTTTTCAATCGGCAGCGGCAGGCGATTGGTATCCGCGTTCAGGAAAATGCGGGTCAGTCCCGCCAACGTCTCCGGCGCCACAGCACCGCTTTCCGGCAGCGCGATCATCCACGCGTCCCGTCCCATCGCCACGCCGCCCGGTATCGCCGGAGCCTGCCGCCGGAAGATCCCGGCGCGCACCGGCCACACCAGCTTCAGGTCGTCCTTGCCCAGCATTTTGCCGAGCGCATAACGGAGCTGCTCGAACGTGTTCAGCGACTCGCGCGCGGGCTTCTGGCCGGCGCTCGAATACACGTCAAACGGACCGGAATGCAGGTGAATCCAACGGTCGGCCGCCGCAAGCTCCGGTATTAAAGCAACCGTCGCCGCAAGCGCCACAATACAGCGGTACAGCACAAATTCAGGTTATCGCGGGCGGGTCCAAAGCTGCTTTCAAAACGCGTATCACATCGTCCGCATCGGCGCCTGCCACGCTGCCCTGCGCCATGCTCGCGGTTCCGCCGCCACGTCCTCCAACCGCGGCCGCCGTCTTCTTCACCACCTCGCCCGCGTGCGTGCCGCTGTGCGCCGACGCCGCCACCAAAACCGCGACTGGAGCCTCGGACACCACCGCGAACACGGCCTGCTCGCCCGCCGCGAACGCCTGCGCCTCCGCGCGCACCTGCTCATCGAGCGCGCCCACACGCCGGAGCGCGATCCGCACACCGTCCGCGCGCGGCTGTGTCGCTCCGTACAACTGCTGCCCGCTTGCCTGCCCGAGTTCGACCGACAACTTCCGCATCGCCTTCTCGGACTCGGCCGCGCGTTCGCGCAGCGTTCCGATCAGCGCCGGCACATCTTCCAGCGGCGATGAAAAGGCGCGCGCGGCCGCGGCCAGCGTTTCGTAATCCGCCGCCGCCCTCCGCACCGCGCGCAACCCGCACACAAACTCCATGCGGACGTTCGCGCGCACGCGGTCGAGCTTGCGAATCAGAATGGGACCGATCTCGCCCGTGGCCCGTACATGCGTTCCTCCGCACGCGCTGCGATCGAGATCCGCGATCGTGATCACGCGCAGCGTCCCCGTCCGCGCCGAAGCCTTGCGCAAGTTCAACTCGCCGCCCGCGTCCTCAAACGTAATCACGACCGCCCGGTTCTCGCATACGATCTCATTCGCCCGCAGCAGCGCGCGTTGTACTTTCTCCGGCGCGAACGCCGCGTGCGCGACGTCAATCGTCGATAC
>JAICMB010000048.1 GCA_025929455.1 Bryobacteraceae bacterium
ATGTAGACGGCCTGGCCGGCGGAAACTTCGCGGCGCTCGGTGCCGACGCACATTTCCCCGCGGCCCTGCAGGATCATGTAGACTTCCTCCTGCTCCTGGTTGTGCCACGGCACCTGGCCGCCGTTCGGTTCAAGAGTCACGTGGCCCATAGAGAAATTAGAAGCCTGAATGGGGCTTGCGCCGCCTACCAGGTTCTGCGTGCGCCGGCGCGCGGGATAGGTGCGGCCGGAAATTTGAGCGAGGTCGGCAATGATCATGGACGGTACAGCTATTTTCGCTTAGCCGGCCGTCACAGTTTTAAGCGCCGCTTTCGCTTCTGCGAATGCCAGCGGTACCGTCGCGAAGGTCGCGCCCGCCGCGATCAGGCACCACATGCAAAAGGCGCGGTACTTTGTCCAGGAATCGTACGTGAGTTTGCCGGCCTGGGCGGCATCGACGATCGTCTTGGCGGCCATGGCGAGCGGGTAGTAGGGTGCCGTGCGTGCGCGCGCCGGACTGCCCGCCGCCGCCAGCGTCGCCGTAACGGCGTAGCTGGCGACGCCGAGGAACGCATCCGGGATGCCCCAATAGCTGTACGCTTCCGCGGATCCGTTTACTTTCGGCGCGTCGAAAAGCGATTTCGGCGGCGGCTCTGGTATGTGTTTGATGATCCCGAGCTGCCACAGCGCTACGACGCCGAGCGCGCCGGCGGCGACGAAATCAAGGGCTGCGATGGCCCGCCGCTGCCGTAGAAATTCCCCTTCGGCTTCGCGCAGCGCGACCGAGAGTTCTTCTGGACGCATCATGACATCGGCTCATTGGCTCCGCAGGTGGGGCAGGCCTCGTCCGCTGTCGCACGATGCCCCGGGCTCACCGGAGAGACCCAGTTCCTTGTAGCCCATGCCCGGGTTGACGGTTGGCCACTCCACATCCGCCTCGCACGCCGACGCTCCGACGTGGGGCAGGTTGGCAACCTGCGGCGGGTTGCCGAACCCGCCTCGTCCGCCGCCGCACGATGGCCCGCGTCTGACTGGCGCGGCCCAGTTCCTCGTACTCCACAACGCAACCGCACGGGGCGTGACCGGTGCGAGGCCAGCCGGCAACACGGGCCACCCCACTGGATTCTGCTCATCGTTTTGCCACGAACGCCGCGAGGGCAAAACCGGCGGCCAGCGCGCCCGCGGCCGAAAGCCAGCGCTTGTTCAGCGAGCCCCACGTTTCGAGGCTGTAATCGCTCGATTGCTGAGTGAAAATGCCATGCGCGGCATAATCGCCCGGAACGGTATGGAACAGGTTGTCGGGACGGTTGGGATCGACGGGTTCCTGCGTTTGCTGCGCATCATAGCCCATATCGCCGAGATACTTATCGAGCAGACCGGGAATGAACTTCTCTCCCCAGATCGCCTTCACGGTCGGTAGGCCGACGTAGACCTGACGCCTGCGATGATACGCGGCCCAGACCACCGCGCGCGCGGCGACTTCCGGCTCATAAATCGGCGGCACCGGCATGGGATGGCGCGGCAGCTTCGTGCGGCACCAGGAGAACTGCGGCGTGTTCATCGCGGGCAGTTGCACCATGCCAACGTGAATGTTCTTGTTGCGATGAATGATCTCGCAGCGCAGGCTCTCTAAGAAGCCCATGATGGCGTGTTTGGCGCCGCAGTACGGAGCCTGCAACGGAATCGAGCGATACGCGAGCGCCGAGCCCATCTGAATGATTGTGCCCTGGTTACGCTGCCACATGCTGCGCAGCGCCGCCATGGCGCCGTATACGGAGCCCAGGTACGTAACTTCGGTCGAGCGGCGAAACTCCTCCGGCGAGATGTCCACGAACTCGGCGAAGATTGTCGCCATCGCATTGTTCACCCAAATATCGATGGGACCGAATTCCTTTTCGATCTGCTCGGCGGCGGTGAAGACCTGCGTCGCATCGGCAACGTCACATGGTGTAACGAGGGCACGGCCGCCGGCGTCTTCCACTTCTTTTTTCGCAGCCTCGAGGCGGTCGCGGTCACGCGAAATGAGGCCGATATGCACACGCTTCTTGGCGAACTCGCGCACGATGGCGCGGCCCAGGCCAGCACTGGCGCCCGTAACGACAACCACATCCGGCATTCTTAAACTCCTCCTATTGAGCTAGACGCCGTCGCTGTGCCAAGTGCTACGATTCCGGTTTGACGCTGCACGAACGCCTGCGCGAGCTGCCTTCGGTCGACGAAGTCGTGAGCGCGCTTGCGCACGTGAGTGAGCGTTACCCGCACACGCTACTCGTCAACGAGACCCGCGCAGTGCTCGATGAGATGCGGCGTGAGTTGCGCGCCGGTTCCGACGTAACGAACGATGCTCCGGAGCGCGTCGAGCGGCGCCTCCGCGGACTTGAGCAGCCGTCATTGCGGCACGTGATTAACGCGACCGGAGTCGTCCTGCATACAAATCTCGGACGCGCGCCCCTGTCGGATTTTTCGCCCATATCCGGCTACACCAATCTTGAATACGACCTCGCGGCGGGGCGGCGCGGCAAACGCGACAAACACACGGCGGCATTGATTGAACGCGTCGCGGGTGCGCCTGGAATTGTTGTGAACAACAATGCGGCCGCGGTGTACCTGGCGTTAAACGAATTGGCGGCCGGCTACGAAGTGATCGTGTCACGCGGCGAACTGATCGAAATCGGGGACGGCTTCCGGATACCCGACATCATGCAGCGCTCCGGCGCGGTGCTGCGCGAAGTGGGCACCACCAACCGCACGCGCATCGAAGACTACCGCGATGCAATCTCCGAGCGCACGCGCCTGCTGCTGCGCGTCCATCCGAGCAATTTTCGCATTGCAGGATTCACGGCCAAGCCGCGCCTCGAAGAACTGGCCGCGCTGGGAAACGAACGCGGCATTCCCGTATACGAGGACCTGGGCAGCGGCTGCGTCGTGGACCTGCGGCACTTCGGTCTGCAGGAGCCTGTGGTGGCCGACAGCATCCGGGCGGGCGCCAGATTGGTTTCGTTTAGCGGCGACAAGCTGCTGGGCGGACCGCAGGCGGGCATACTGGCGGGCGATTCACTGCTGGTGAACCGGCTCCGGCGAAATCCGATGTTTCGCGCGCTGCGGGTCGACAAGTTGATCCTGCAGGCACTTGAGACGACGCTGCGCAGCTTGGTCCTCGAGCGCTATGAAGCGGTGCCGGCCTTGCGCATGATCGCGCAGAGCGCGGACGAACTGCACGAGCGCGCGATGCAGTTTGCGGGGATGCTGGAGGGCGTGCGCGCGGACGTCGTGCAAGGCGAGTCCGTGGCCGGTGGCGGCGCGACTCCGGAGCAGGTATTGCCCACATGGCTGGTCACGGTGCCATGCGAGGACGTGGTGCAGGTGGAGAAGCGCTGTCGCGAGGGAGAACCGCCGGTGATCGTTCGCGTCGAGGACAACAAGCTGGTGCTGGATTTGCGGACCGTATTTGAAGACGAAGAAGGTGAGTTGGCGCGGGTAATAGCGCGAGCCGCGCGGGCGTAGCGCGGCAACCGTTTCCCTACTGCAGCTCGCCGATATCCGCGTCCGGCGGCGGCTTGAACTCGCGCGTGCTGAAAACGTGTAGCGGCCCGCCAGGCGCGGCCACTTTCAATACCAGCGCCACTTGAAACCGCGGCCCCTGGAAATACGACACGCGCATGCGATGCACGCCGGTTGCGAGTTGCAGGCTTCCTTCGCGCGTCTCCGGCGGGTGCATGCCGTCGTTGTCGACGATCAGTTGTCCATCGAGATAAAGCCGCGCGCCATCGTCGGACGTCAGCGCGAACCGGTACAGACCCGGCGTGGCAATCCAGAAACGGCCCGTGTAATCGATCGCGAACCACTCAAAGCGTTCCGTAACGCCCGGAAAGCCTTGCTTGAAATCCTGCGCCGGCACGTCCAGCGCGTCGGTGTATATGGCGCCTTTGGGATGCAGTTTCGAGAAGTCGGGCAGATGCGAGGTCCAATGCCTGATCTTATACACTTCGCCGCGCAACCCCGCGGGAATGACGACCGTAGTTCCGAAAGTGACCGGCGGCGCCGATGAATCTTGCGCGAGCGCGGCGCCGCAGCATACCGCGACACACCACAGCCCGCAGGCGCGCATCACGGGGCTACCTTACTTCGGTCGAAATCTTTTCGAAGCGCGCGCGCTGCTTCGTATTCAGGATTTTCAGGATTTGATTGTGGCCGGTAGCGCGCCAGTCGTCGAGCTGCGCTTCGAGATCTTCGTGGTAGCGCGTGTAATCGTCCAGGATGGTTTTGAGCTGCTTACACTGATCGGGTGTCAGGTCCAAGTCCGTGACCAGGCGGTTGTACGAAAGCGCGGCCTCGTTGATAGAGGAGTGCGAACGATGCAGGGCCTCGTGCAGTCCGATTCGCATCACGAGCGCGCCCACGGCCGCTCCGGCGAGAAAAACCAAAAGCAGAGTAGAAAAGATGCGCGGGTTTTGCCACGAAGGGCGAGCAGCCTGGAACATCGCCTCGGATTATTCCTGGAAGCTGACCAGCTTCACCAGGACAGCGTCCTGCTCCTGTTGCGGTGTAACGACACGCGTATCGCGTACGGCGTATTGTCCGTCGAGAGCGGCGGGAACGTTGAACGGCTCCTGCTGCATCGTGAACGTCGACGGTGGTACAACGGCGTGCGATCCCGGCTCAGTAGAAACCACATAGCCGGCCACCAGCAGCACCAGGGCCGCCGAAGCGTAAATGACGCGCTTGCGGAACGCCGATTCGAGAAAGGTGGACCATACCGAGACCGCACCCTGCGTGTCGATACGGTTTAGGACGCGCGCGTAGAATCCTGCGCGGGGCTGCATTTCGCTCCCAGGCCGCAGGGTCTGCAATAGTGCCGATTGCCGCTCGTGGGCGGCTAGTTCGCGCTGGCATTCCTCGCACGCGGCCAGATGGGCGGCCATCTCCGGCGGCGGCGCCACCTGAAAATGTCTGCCCCGGAGATATTTTTCCAGATTATCTCTGACAGGCTGATGCATACTTCTTTTCCCTCAAAGCCCTACTCCCAGCGCGGATCTTAGTGCCCGCTCCTGTTTATTTAGCGTCTTTGCCTGACCCCTCAGACAAGCGCCTGATCTGCCGCGCCCGAACGCGGCCCATCCGAACCTATGCTATACCGCGCCGCCCGACTGGCGCTGTATCCGCTGTGCCGCTTTCACCAGTTTCTGGCGGGCGCGGAACAGCTTCACTTTAATCGTATTCTCGTTCATGCCGGTCATGTGCGACAGCTCTTCGACGGAATGGCCTTCCACTTCCTTGAGCAGAAGCAGAGTGCGGTCTTCCTCCGAAAGCCGGTCGAGCAGTTTCACCGCGAGATCGCGCTGCGCGAGCCGTTCGTCGACTCGCATTTCGTGATCCATGACGGTCTCGCTATTTTCCATCCGCAGCGCGTCTTCCTCGGAGAAATCGCTCTCGTAAACGAGTTTGCGAACGCGCTTTTTGCGGAGATAGTCGTAACATTCGTTGACCGTGATCTTGTAGATCCAGGTCAGCAAAGAACTGCGGAAATCGAAGTTCTTGATCGAAAAATAGATTTTCGCGAACACCTGCTGCGCGATATCTTCCGCGTCGTTGTGGTTGCGGAGAATACCGTAGATGATCGAGAAGACCTTCGCCTGATAGCGCTCCACGATTTCGCGGAACGCCGACTCGTCCTGGGCCTGAACACGGCGAACCAGGGACGCTTCTTCAGTATTTCGATGGTCCACTCTGGCTCTTGCCGCACGCGCTTTTTCGCCCGCGGCGGGGAAGGGAAGAACACCGCTCAAGCCTTGCATACAACCCCTCAGACGTGTTTACTTTCCAACGGGTTGCAGTCTCTTGCAAAGTGCGGGACGGGCGCCCGGCGGGCGGGAGAATCTTCCGGGCGGCGGTGCTTTCGCGCATCCTATCGGGGAGTTTAGCATCCAAGTAACTGCAACGGCACGAAATCGCGTAAGGCGGGTAATCTTGCTGCCTGCTTGCGTCCCAGTCTATTGCGGCCGGCCGGACGCGGCGTGATAATGTAAGTTACGGGTGCTTTGGCACTCGCGCTAGCGCCTTGAAACTCTAACAGGAGAATTGCTTAGCATGGTTACGTTGACCGAAACGGCTGTTTCGAAGGTAAGAGAAATCATCGATACCCAGGAACCCAAACCGCAGGGCCTGCGCATTGCTGTCGTGGGGGGAGGCTGCTCGGGATTCAGCTACTCCATGGCTTTCGAGAACACGCCCAACATGCTCGACAAGACGTACAGCTTCAATGGTTTGAAGGTCTACATCGACCAGGCGAGTCTTCTGTATCTGGACGGCGCCGAGGTCGATTACGTCGAATCGATGGAAGGTTCGGGCTTCAAGTTCAACAACCCCAACGTCAAGAACACCTGCGGCTGCGGCAGCTCGTTCAGCGCGTAACGTATATCTTCAGCCCGGCGCGGCTCAACGCGGACGCCACGCCGATGCGTATTTCCGGATCTGCCGGCGTATCGGCCGGTAATCGCAAATTTATTTGGTAGAGGCCTGCGAAGCCGGGCGCCGCGCCCGTGTATAGAACGTCGGCCTTGCCCACCAACTTACCGCCTACCACAGCCTGAAAACTAGACGCGGCCTGCAGTTTCAGCGGGCCGGCCGCGAGTTCCCCGCTCAGCACCGGCGGAATCATCTGCCCCAGTCCGGTCGCATACAGAACCACAATTTCGCCCGGCGTGGCGGGCGCGTCGGACGTGACCACGGAACCATCGCCGTGCGTTGCGATCGCGGTGGCCGCATCCATTTGAAAGATGGCCGGCGCCGCCGCGGAAAGCGTAATGTTCACGATCGGCCCGCGCACTCCATCGCGAGTGACGAAAACGGTTGTGGGTCCCGCCAACAGTTCCGCGGGAACCAGAAAATTGATCTGCGTAGGCGACACGTAAAACAGGTTCGCGAGCAGGCCCCCTACACTGACGCGTACGCCTGTCCCAGGCAGCACCGTGGGCATCATCCCGGCCGTCAGATCGCCGGTGGTCAAGGCCTTTGTAGCGTAAGCGAGGTTCTTGCCGTACAGGCTCGCGATGGTGTTGGGAGCGAGAAAGCCGCTCTCCCCCGATGCGGCGTTGGTAATACTCGCGGCGGAGTACACCATCTCATTGGCGGCCTGCACAAGTGCAGCGCTCGCAAGCCCCACGAACAAAGCTACGGCGCGCACGTTCAAGTTAGTGCGTGTGCCAGACCTCGCGTCTCACTCTTTTTGGGCGGTCCGCTCCTCTCCAGAAACGCAGACTAACTTCTTCTTTCCAGCAGGTGCTTCCGCTGAGTTTCTGCTCGCAGGGTCGTCCGGCCCTCCAAAGGAACTTCCCCGCGCCGGCCCTCCGACGTGGGGCAGGCTGTCAGCCTGCGGCGGGTTGCCAAACCCGCCTCGTCCGCCGTCGCAGGATGCCGCGCAGCTTTCGACTATACAGGGATCACTGGCGGGGCACAGTTCCCTGTAGCCGATGCCCGGCTTCGACGGTTGGCCACTCCAAACATGCGAGCGCTTTCCGCGCCGTCGTGCTGAGCGGCATCTCGCCGACAGTGTCCAGCGGCATCCACCTAAACCCCGCCGGCGTGCGCGGGTGCGTTGCGCGCGCCACCCGGACCGTGTACGTCGTGTTCACGATCGTATGGCGGAACTCCGCGGCCACGACATCGTACACAGCGCGCGGGAGATGCTCCGGCTCCGGCAACTCCCAAAATGACGCGAGCCGTTTGCTATCGCGCGCGCGTCGCCACACCAGCAGCTTGCCGCGCCGGATAATAACCAGAACCGTTCGGACGGAACCCTCCTTGCGCGCGCGCGATAGCGTCATCGGGAATTCGCGCTCCCGGCCTAGTGCCCGAGCTTCGCAGAACTGCTGCACCGGGCATGCGGAACAACTCATGTTACGGGGTGTGCAGACAGTCGCGCCCAATTCCATGAGCGCCTGGTTGAAATCGCCGGGCCGCCGCGGGTCGAGCAACTCGGACGCGGTTTCTCGCAAACGCGCGGGCACATGTTCCGCGGTAACACGGCTGAGCACCCGCAAAACGTTGCCATCTACCGCCGCTACCGCTTCGCCAAACGCAATGCTCGCCACCGCTGCCGCCGTGTACGCACCCACACCCGGCAAGTCGCGAATCTCTTCGCACGTTTTCGGGAAAGCGCCCGCCGCCGCGATTTGTTTTGCCGCGCGATGAAGATTACGCGCACGCGAGTAGTAGCCAAGCCCCGCCCAGCAGGCGAGCACCTGCTCCTCCGGCGCGGCCGCCAGCGCCTCGACCGTCGGAAAGCGCGCGAGAAAACGCTCGTAGTACGGCGCCGCGGCTGCCACGCGCGTCTGCTGCAGCATAATTTCAGACACCCAGATTGCGTACGGGTCCCGCGTGCGCCTCCAGGGCAGATCGCGCTTGTTGCGGTCGTACCAGGCGAGCAGCACCCGCCGCAGCGCATTCGTCCGCGTCACTTCTGCTGATCTTGGGGCAGTACCTCGCCCTTGCGCCGCAGCGTGGGCGCTTTGCGTTTCTTCTCTTCCGCCTTCTTTTGTTCCGTGTGCTGCTGCGCGACCTCTTTGGAGCTGCTCATCGATTCCAATTCCTTCTGCTCGTGCGCAGCCTTAGCCGCCACCTGCGTCGCGCGCTGGTTCAAGTCCTCCGCCGATAGCTCCGCACTGTCCTTTGTGGCATCGATCGAATTTTGCAGCACGAAGGCGTAGCGGTCCATGTCCTTGGGATTCGCTGCTTGCAGCTTTTCAAGGCGCGCCGCGAGATCTTTCTCCATAGTGGCAACCGCCGCCATGCCCTCCTGAATCGGGACTTTGCGCTGCAGCGCGTCATCAGCAACCGTATCGATCGCGTCGATGATCTTGCCATAGTCCTCGAGCGTGTCATGGATCAGCAGCGAGCGCCCCGGCTTATCGCGCGAGAGCAACTGCTCCACCAGCGCGACCCGCTGCCGCGCGAACTCCGCGTACAGCTTCAGGCGCGCGTTCGGTTCCTGTGCTTCGCGGACCTGATCCACTTCATCCGCGGTTAGAAAATCGCGGTCCTGCGCGAGCAAACCGGCCGGCATCAGAACGGCCGCCAGCGCGAACGCGGCATACAACTTCATACTTCACCTCTCCGTCATGATTTCGGTCAGCAGCGAATCGTGCACCTTCTGCAGGCGCTTGATCGCGTTCTGCACGCGCGGCCGGTCGTCCACGCTCATGCTGTCGCGGAACGCGGTCAGCCGCCGCACCATCTCGCGCAGCTTGATCTCCGCGCGCTTAAAATATTTATCGCGGCCGGCGCGCTTGTGCGAAGACTCCAGCGAATTGTAGGACAGGTCCACCGATTCCTGCACTTCACCCACCTCGGCCTCAGTCTTTTTAATATCGCCGGCACTGTACGCGGATCGCGCGGCATCGAGCGCCCGCGAGGCATTCGCCAGTGCGAGATCGGAGCGCTTGCCCGGATGCGTCTCGGCCTTGGCGTCGGCCAGCCCCGGCGCGATCGCAAGCAAAATCGCGAGCAGCAACGTCATCGCCGGCTGAGCTCCCGTTCCAGAATGCGCACCCGCTGCCGCGCCTGAAAGTCCTCGTCCGGGCTGTGCCCGTTGTCGAGTGCGAGAAAGCGCTGATAGTTCTCAATGGCCGGCTTGACCTGATGGAATTTATCGAGCACGATCGCGCGCAAAAAGAAATGGCCGGGTTTTTCGGCGTTCAGCGCGTGCAAGCGGTCGAGCGCATTCATCGCGCCCTGATAATCTTCGTCCAGCACCAGCACGCCGGCCAGCTCACTATAGGCTTCGGCGGAATCCGGCTTAATTTGCGCGGCTTGCGTAAATTCCCGTGCCGCTTGCGGGAATTTGCGGTCGTCGCGCAATAGCCGGCCGCGCAGCATCCGCAACTCGTAGTCGCGCGGATTAGCCGCAAGCGCCTCGTCAACCAGCGGCGCGGCCATCGCCGGCTGATGACTTTTGATGTAAGCCGTGGCGAGCGCCATTTTATTCGCCATCGTAGGCGAGTGCTTCACCGCGTATTGCAAAGGCGGAATTGCATCCGAAAATCGGCCCGCGCCGATGAGTAGCGTGCCGAGACGCTCCTGTGCGCCGGGGTTATTCGGAAAATGCTGATAGATCGCGATGGCGCCGGCTGGCTCTTTGGCTTCCTCGTACAAAGAGGCCAGTTCGAGCGGCGCGTCCTTCAGCTTCACATCGAGAGCGGCCGCCTTCTCGAAATGCGGAGCGGCATCGGCGAGCCGCTTCTGATGTGCCAGCGCGCGCGCCAGACCCAGCTCCGCGAGCGCCGATTTCGGATTGATCGCCAGGGCGGCTTCGAAGCTCGCCTGCGCCCCGGCGTTATCGCCGGTATCGAGTTGCGCGTCGCCCAGATACGCGTTGGCGCGAAAGTCCTGCGCTTTCTGCTTGCGTGCGTCGGACAAAGACGGAAGCGCCTCGGCCGCCTTTTTCTGGCGGAGCAGCACGATCCCGAGATTCAGTTGCGCCTCGCGCAACCCGGGTTTTAGCGCCAGGGTTTTCTTGTACTCGGCAACAGCATCGTCATCTCGCTGCAGCAGCGTATACGACAGCGCCAGATTGAAATGCGCCGTGAAGTCGGACGGGGCGGACGCGACTACACGCTCGAAGTCGCGCGCGGCATCCTGATAACGCTGCTCGTCCAGAGCTTTGAGCCCGTCGGCAGCGGGATTCGCGGCCGGCACGGCGGAAGCGGTTTGAAAAGCGGCCAGCATAAGGACTCCGGCCGCAAGTACTGCCATAACTTTATTGTCTTATGGGTTGCGGCGCCCGCTGTCAAACAGATTCGGCGCCGCGGGAGCCCGCTATAATTCGGTTTCATGCCGTATCGCGTTTGTTTGGCAATCGCCGCGATCGCGGCTCTGGCGGCCTGCTCCTCGAAACCAGCACCGCCCAAGTCCGCCGCGGCGTCTCCTCCACCGCTCGTGAACGCCGGTTCTTCCGAAGCCTCTGCTTCCTCGAAAAGCCCCGTCGCCAAATACATCGAGCTTTCCGGTATCCGTATCATCGAAAAAAGTCCCGGCAAACTCGACGTGCAGTTCGCGGTTACCAACCACTCCGACGCGGAGATTGGCGACCTTGCGATGACCGTCAACCTGCGCACTAGCACCGCCAAGGCAACCGATCCGCCCTTTATCACTTTCAACACGCACATTAACGGCCTCGGTCCGGAGGAGCTCAAGCAGGCCAGCGAAACCGTGCCCACCAAAATGCGTGTTTACGAGCTGCCGGACTGGCAATTCATTCGCGCCGACTTCGATGTCACGCAGCCGAAATGAAAAGCGTACTGCCGTTTTTGCTTATGCTCACCGCGTCCGCCCAACACATCCCGAATCTCACCGAACTCGACCACATGATGGCGCGCTTCGCGCCCGTGGAATTAAAGGCGGATACGCACGCGCTTTCGGAAGGCGATCGCGCGGCGCTGCAGAAGCTGATCGAGTCGGCGCGCGTCATTAATACGATCTTCATGCGCCAGCTCTGGAGCGGCAATCTCGAAGAGTACGCGAAATTGCAGCACGACACGACTCCGCTCGGACGCGCGCGGCTCGATTACTTCTGGTTGAATAAAGGACCCTGGTCCGATCTTGACGGTCACATTGCGTTCGTTCCGGGTGTGCCGGAACGCAAACCGCTCGGAGCCAATTTCTATCCCGAGGACATGACGCGTGATGAGTTCAACAAATGGGTGGCCGGCCTCTCGCCCGGCGAGCGCACCGCGGCCACGGGCTTCTTCACCGTCATCCGTCGCGATGCCGACCGGCATTTGACGATGGTCCCGTACAGTGCGGAATACCGCGCGGACCTGGAGCGCTGCTGGCGTTTTCTCGACGAAGCGGCGGCGCTCACCAGCAACGCCACACTGAAGCGATTCCTCACCGAGCGCGCCAAAGCGTTTCACACCAACGACTACTACGCGAGCGACCTCGCCTGGATGGATCTC
>JAICMB010000739.1 GCA_025929455.1 Bryobacteraceae bacterium
GCCGGCCGGGACGATTTCGGGCACCGTCATGAACGCATCGGGCGATCCGGTGCAAGGGGCGCAAGTCGTCCTGCTATTCCGGGCATACCGGCGCGGGAAGCCGGCCTGGGGGCGTGCCGGCTTCGCCAGCACGGACGATAAGGGCCGTTACCGCATGGATCGCGTTTTCCCGGGCAGGTATGTCGTGGAAGCAAGCGGCGGGAACCAAGAGGGGGCGATGCGATCGCAAGCGTCTTACGGCGATCCTAACCCGAGGCGGGCGAACGGGACACAGTATTACCCGAGCGGCACGCTCGATACGATCGCGCCGATCGAGTTTGCGGCGGGGCAGCATTTGGACGGGATCGATTTTCAGTTGCCGGCGGAGGCGATGGTTCCGTTGCACGTGAAAATCAATGCGCGCGAAGGCGCGCCGCGGGAGGCGAACGTCATGTTCCGGCGGCGCGAAACCAACTCGAATATGGGTTTCGGGGCGCCCGTCGGGGACGCTTCGGAGATGCATGTTGAACTGCCGGAGGGACATTACACGGCGGTGGCGACGGCGCAGGGTGGGGACAAGGTCTGGCGGTCCATAACGGAGGTGGAAGTAACGCCGTCCATGAAGGACCTGACGCTCGACCTATCGCCGGGCATCGATCTTGCGGGGCGGGTCATTTTCGAGGGCGACCCTGGCGACAAGCCGAAGTTCCGCGTGCAGCTTGTTCCGGGCGGCGATGCGCCAACGCGGACACAGCCTGCGGCGGAGGTGGAGGCGGATGGGAAATTCGTTTTGAAGGAGGTGCCGCCGGGTGTGTGGGACATCGGTGTGACCCCGGTGCCGCGGGGCGGATATATAAAGTCGATGCGGCTGGGCGATTACGACGTGCTCGCGAATGAGATGAAGATCACGTCCGACAGCGCGGGTCCGCTGAACATTATTGTGAGCGCACACGGCGGGGCGGTGAAGGGAACGGCGGCACCGCGCGCCGTCGTGCTGCTGGCGCCGCAGGGCAAAAATGCGCACGTGCTGAGCTTTTATGGAGTAAAGCTTTCGGACGAGGACGGCAAGTTCGAGTTTCACGGGGTGACCCCGGGGCAGTATAAGGTGTACGCGTTCGAGAGCATGGCGCCGGGCGTGTGGCAGGACCCGGATTTTCTAAACCCGTACGCGGCGGTTGGCGAGGTGTTCACGGTAGCTGAAGGCGCGACGGTCACGCGCGAGAACGTTCCCCTGCAGAACGGAGAGGCGCAATGAAGCCATTAGTGGCCGCGCTCTTCCTGACAGGTGTTGCCTGGGCGCAACCCGCAAGCTTATTGAGATCAGGCCCCGTGATCGTCGACGGCCATAATCAGGCGCCGCCACCGGCCCCCGGCGACGGCGTCATCGAGGGTACCGTGCGCAACAAAATGACGGGCGAGCCGATCCGGCGCGCAGCCGTCAGTATGGGCGTTCCAAATGGGCAGCTTACGGTGGCAACCGACGACGCGGGACACTTCACGTTTCGCGCGCTGCCCGAGGGCACGTACTGGATGAACGTCATGGCGCAGGGCTACACGCCGAATGCCGGTCGCGAAATGATGCTGGGCCCCACAGGCAAACAAGTGCGCGTGGATAAGAACACTACTCACGCCAAAATCGACCTGTTCTTGTATCCGACCGGCAGCATTTCGGGACGCGTGTTCAACGACGCAGGCCAGCCGGTGCACAATTGCCAAATCGCGGTGTCGCGGCAGCAGATGAATCGCGGCAGGCCGGCCATGATGCCCGCCGGATTCGCGGCGACGAACAGCGCGGGAGAGTACCGGGTGCAAGGACTGCAGCGCGGGCATTACATATTGAGCGCGCGATGCCAGGGCACCACCGTGCTGCCGCACCCTTTCATGAAGCGCAACGACCCGGCTATTCCGCGCTCGATGTATGCGACGCAATACTACGGCGGGTCGGACATGCAGACAGCGCAGAAGCTGGCGGTGGGCACGGGCTCGAACCTGGAGGGGATGGATTTTCGCGTCACGCGCGTGCGGGCCGCTCGTTTGGAAGGAGTGCTCGCTGGGATACCGGCCGGAGCGAACGGTATGATGCTGTCGCTTACGCGCGCCAGCGAACCGCGGCTGAACGCGCAAGCGTATAGTACGGGCATCGACCTCAGGACC
>JAICMB010000011.1 GCA_025929455.1 Bryobacteraceae bacterium
CAGGCAGTCTTGCTGCCTGCCCCATGCGCCGCCGTCCGCAAATCGCGCTCGGACCGTGGCTCGGTGCAGGCGCCCGCATTGGCTTCGTTTTTTCAGATGGATTCCGCATGTGAAGGCAGTCTTGCTGCCTGCGCATGCGCCGCCGTCCGCGAATGGCGCTCGGAGCGTGGCTTCGTTTTTTCGAGCAGTCCCCCGCGCCGCGGGACGCCGCACGTGCAGGCGCCCGCATTGGCTTCGTTTTTTCAGATCTGTTCCGCAGTGGCGCAGGCAGTCTTGCTGCCTGCGCATGCGCCGGCCGCTCGCAAATCGCGCCGAGAGAGTGGCTTCGTTTTCAAGCACCCCCAGCCGTGTGGCCGCCGGCGCCACTGGTCGTGCCCGCCGCAGCGCGCGCGCCCTGAGAGTGGCTTCGTTTTTCGCACCTCCTCCACCCCCGCTCCCTTGTACCTGCCCCGCGCGCCGCAGCCGTCCAACCGCACAGCGGAGGTCAGCGCGCGCACGCCGTGGCCCGCCTCTCCGCGAAAAAAACATTCGCGGACCTGTTTGTTTTGCGTGCATCCGGAGCGCGGCGCGGATATGATGGATTTTGCGAGCGTGAAAGGAGCAGGATTGATCACACCGCACGTGGGGCTTTTTCTACAGCTCAGCTTTTGGGAGCTGATCAAAAGCTCCGGGCCGATTCCCAAAGCCGTCATCATCATTCTGGTGTTTTTTTCGTTGCTGTCCTGGACGGTCATCTTTTCGAAGTGGTCGGTATTTCGGAAAGCGCGCGATGCCAACCGCGCTTTCCTCAGGGCGTTCCGAAAATCCTCGAACCTGCAGGCCGTAGCCGCCGCGAGTGAACAGTTTCGCGCCTCGCCTCTGGTCGGTGTGTTCGACTTCGGCTACACAGAAGTAGACCGGCAAGTCAAAGCGCGCGCGTCGGTCACCAACAAAGTCGCACTGGAGCGCAGTCTGCAGCTCGGCATCAGCGAAGAAGTCATGGCCCTCGAGCGCAACATGATGTGGCTCGCCACCACCGCCACGGTCTCGCCGTTCATCGGCCTGTTCGGCACCGTGTGGGGCATCATCGACGCGTTTCAAGGTCTCGGCAACGCGGGCGCTGCCAGTCTGCGCGCCGTAGCTCCCGGAATTTCGGAAGCGTTGATCACCACCGCACTGGGCCTCGCGGCTGCAATTCCCGCCGCCATCTTCTACAACTTCTTCGGGAACTCGATCAAAGAGTTCGGCGGGCGCATGGAGGACTTCGCGCTGGAGTTCCTCAACCTCGCCGAACGCACCTACGACGACTACGGGCATGGCGCGCCAGTGCGTGGCAGCTACGGCACGGAACGGAGTTTCGATTAGCGATGGCGTTTAATCTCGGAAACACATCGCCAGGTGGCCGCAGCCGTTATCGCGGCTCCGGCATGCTCTCCGACATCAATGTCATCCCGCTGGTGGACGTCGTGCTCGTTCTGCTGATCATCTTTATGCTCACGGCGCATGTAATGGAATACGGCCTCGAGGTCGATGTTCCTAAAGTGAGCACCACGCGCGAGAGCACCAAGGACCTGCCGGTCATTACGGTCACGCGGGACGGTGACATGATGCTGAACGACCGGCCCGTCAACATCAACGACCTGGGCCCGCAGATTCGCGCCCGTTTTAAGAACGCGACGGCGGTCTACGTGCGCGCCGATAAGGGCGTCACCTGGGACCCGCTGGCGAACGTGGTGGCCGCGCTCGGCGACGCGCACTTCACCGTCAACATGGTGACGCAGCCGGCCGACGAAGCGAGGGCCAAGCGTTAATGTCCGCGCAGGCCGATATCCTCGACCAACACGAGAGCCTGCGAACGCCGTTTCTAGTCTCCATAGCGTTTCATGCCGCCATCATCGCCGGCGTCGGCCTCTGGGCCGCCAGCTCCTGGAGCTTCGAGGAATGGGGCAACCAGGACGTGGCGTTCGGAAACGCCGTCTCGGTAACCGCTGTGCGCGCGCTGCCGGTGTACGAAAATCCCGGCCGCTTGAACCCGGTTGCGAACGATACCCAGAATCAGACGCAGCAGTTGCCGAAGGAAGCCCCGGTCAAGCACGTGCGAGAACCGGAGAACGCGATTCCGCTCAAACGCACGCACACGAAGCCGGCGCACGAGGACACCGCGGTGCAGAAGTACCGTCCGGAACCGGTGCGCCCGAACCAGGTCTATAGCCATGAAGCACCGGCGGCGGTTTCACCGATGTTCGCCAAAGCGGGCACGGCGGCGGGCGTCGGTGTCGACCAGAACAGTCTTTTCGGATCACGCTACGGCGCGTACGCGCAGCTCCTCATGGAACGTGTTGCGCAGCACTGGAATACCGGCGGCTTGCAGGGCGTCCGCGCGCCGTATGTGATGGTGGGCCTCACCATCTTCCGCAATGGCACGATACAGAATCCGCACGTCACGCAGTCCAGCAACAACTATCTGTTCGACACCTCGGCGCTGCGTGCGGTGATGGCAGCCGCGCCGTTTCCGCCGCTGCCGGCAGAGTATTCGGGCGCGTCCGTAAATCTCGAATTCAGGTTCGTACTGCAACGATGACACGTACTGTTCTCATATCCATCGCCGTGCTGGGAAGCATCGGCGCGCTCGCGATCGCACAGCAGCCGATCATCGAAGTCAACAAAGCGGGAGAGAAGCCCGCCATCGCGGTGCCCGATTTCCGCGGCGCCGGCGAAGCACAGCAGTTCATGAGCGTGTTCAACCGCACGCTCTGGGACGAACTGCAGAACTCCGGCCAACTGCGCATGGTCGCCAAAGGTATGTATCCGTTGCAGGCGCCACAGCAGCCCGCCGACCTGCGTCCGGCGCCGCAGACGCCTTCACTTACCCAATGGTCCAGCCCGCCCGCCAACGCCAACTATCTTGCGTTCGGCTACACCGCGGTGCAGAACGGCAACCTGGTTCTGTTCGGATGGCTGGACAACACCACGCAACCGGCCAACCCGCAGGTGCTCGGCAAGGTCTACGTCGGAACGCTGGACCAGGCCGGCGCCATCAAGGTGGCGCGCGATTTTGCCTCCGACATCCTAAAGCGCTTTGGCGCCGTCAGCCTGGCGGGAACAAAAATATTGTTCGTTTCCGACCGCAGCGGCCACAAAGAGATATGGTCGATGGATTACGACGGCTCCAACCAAAAGCAGGTGACGCATTACGGATCGATCACCACATTCCCTGCTGTGTCGAGCGACGCGACCAAGGTGGCGTGCACCACGTTCGCCCACGGACTGCCGCAGATCTCACTCTTTTCTTTGGAATCCAACCGCCGTCTGCCGTTCTACAACCAGGCGGCTTCCATGAACGCGGCGTCGGATTTCATGCCGGACAACCAGCATATCCTGTTATATTCCACGGCCGCCGGAGGTCCTTCGCAGATTTACGTTGCGCGCACCGACGGCAGCGACTGGAGGCGCATCACACATTCCCGCTCTATCGAAGTAGAGCCGAAGATCAATCCCAAAACGGGCGCGGAAATCGTATTTGTTTCGGGGCGCTCGGGGCCGGAACCGCAACTATATAGAATGAATGTAGATGGTGCGGATGTCGTACGGCTGACGAACGGCCAGGGCGAGGCCGTCAATCCGTCCTGGAATCCGGACGGACAGCACATCGCGTTCGCATGGACGCGCGGCTTCGAGCCGGGCTCCTTTAACATTTTCGTCATGGACGTTGCATCGCGGGAAACGGTGCAACTGACGCATGGTGAAGGCCGCAACGAAAATCCAAGCTGGGCGCCGGATGGCGTCCATTTGGTTTATTCTTCCAGACGGGGCCGCTCCATTCAAATCTGGACCATGCTTGCCAACGGGACGGACAAGCGTCAACTTACGACCGTCGGCAATAACGAGAAGCCCGTCTGGAGTAAAGCAGCACAGTAAAGAAGAGAGTTCGTTTCCAACTTAGAGGAGAATAAATGAGAAGAAGAAATCAGGTTTACTTCGGCAGAGTTGGGGCCGTGGTTTTAGCGCTATCTCTGCTGGTTGTAGTATCCGCTTGTAAAAAGAAAGTCCCCCCTCCGCCTCCGCCTCCGCCGGCCGCGCCTGCCACTCCAGCGCCTCCGCCGGCCAAAGCAGCGATCAGCAGCTTTACGGCAGAGCCGGGGACCATCGAGAAGGGTCAGTCGGCCACCTTGAGCTGGTCGATCAGCAACGCAACCGACATGTCGATCGACAATGGCATCGGCGCGGTGCAGAGCCAGGGTACCCGCCAGGTGTTCCCGAGCCAGACAACGACCTATACGCTCACGGCCAACGGTCCCGGTGGATCCGACACGCGCAGCGTGACGGTGAACGTAACGACACCGCCGCCACCGCCGCCGCCACCGCCCGCCGCCCCGTCGATGAGCAGCAATGAACTGCTATCGAGCCAGGGGCAGGACGCCTACTTCGATTACGACAAGAGCGACATCCGTCCGGATGCACGCGATGCGCTGACGCACGACGCCGATCTGCTGAAGCGCATTCTGCAGCAGGATCCGAACTTTACGTTCCAGTTGGAGGGTAATGCCGACGAACGCGGTTCCGCGGAATACAACCTCGCTTTGGGCGATCGCCGCGCAGCTTCCGCCAAGGACTTCCTGGTCCAACTGGGCGTCCCGGCGGACCGTATGAAGACCATCAGCTACGGCAAAGAGAAGCCGGTGTGTACGGACGCGACGGAAGAGTGCTATCAGCGCAACCGTCACGTGCACATCGCGCCCGCACAGTAGCGTAGAACGATGATGCAGACCCGGGGGCGCCGCATGGCATTGCGGCGCTTCCGCAACACGCTGGAACTCTACTCTGGTTCCGGCGTTAAATAGAAGTTAGATTCTGTTTCCGCGCTGGCCACCCGGCCGGGCGATTCAAACGGGAAGTGTTGCTTATGAAGCTAGTCCGATTTTTATGTATCTTGGCGGTCGCCGTCCCGATGTGTTCGGCCGCCAGCAAGGAGATCGTCGAACTCCAGCGCGACGTATCCAATCTGAGCGATCAATTGCGCTCTCTGCAGCAGGCCGTCAATCAAATGCAAGGCACCATGCAGACGCAGTTTCAGAACATGATGGATATGTTCAACCGGCAGAACGCGCAGATTGCGGTGTTGCAGAACAATACCGCGGATGCGCTGCAGAAACAGCAGCAGACCGTATCTCAGCCGCTGATCGGCGTCGGTCAGAAGGTCGATCAGATGTCGGAAGATTTTCGCGCGCTGCGCGAGACCGTAAACGATTTGACGGTGCGCATCGGCAAGCTGGACCAGCGCGTCGTCGATCTGCAGAACGCGGAGAACGCGGCCAGGAATCCTCCGGCGCCGCCGCCGGCCACGGGCACGACGGGCGGACCGTCGGCCGCGAATACCGCGCCGGGCGGTCCGCCCGCCGGCATGTCGGCTGAGCAGGTGTATTCGAATGCGTACCGCGATTACACCGGCGGTCAGTACGATCTGGCATTGTCCGAGTTCAACGACTATGTGAAGTATTTCAAAAACACACAGTTCGCTCCGGACGCGCAATACTACGTCGGCGACATTCTGCTGAAACAGAAGAACTACGACAATGCGCTCACCGCGTTCGATGCGGTATTAGAGCAGTATTCCGATAACCGCAAGACGGCGGCGGCGCATTACATGAAGGGCAAGACGCTGCTTGCGATGAGCAAGCGCGATGCCGCGGCGAAAGAGTTCCGTGAAGTCGTTTCGAAATTCCCGGACAGCGACGTCGCCCCGAACGCCAAGGCCGAGCTGCGCAGTCTCGGCCTCAGCGTTTCGCGGCCGGCCAGCCGCAGCCGCGCCCGCCATCGATAGCATCCGCCTCGCAGCTCCCGCCTTCGTACCTTCGCAGTGGAACAATTAGCTCTTGGATGGCAACCGCAACGGCGAACCTGGACGGTTGCCGAAATCACGGCGCGCATTCGCGGGTTGCTGGAGAGCAACTTTGAAGATGTGTGGATCGCCGGAGAAATATCCGGCTGCCATGTTGCCGCCAGCCGGCACTGTTATTTCACGCTGAAGGACGCGAGCGCGCAAATACGCTGCATCTGCTACTCCTCTTCGCTGCGTTATCTCAAGTTCAAACCGCAGGACGGCATCGCGGTGCTCGCGCGCGGGCGCGTTACGGTTTACGACCCGCGCGGAGAGTATCAACTTACGGTCGAGTCGCTGGAGCCGCAGGGTCACGGCGCCCTGCAACTCGCCTTCGAGCAATTGAAAAAGAAGCTGGCCGCGGAAGGGCTGTTCGAAGCGGCGCGGAAACGGACGCTGCCGAAGCTGCCGCGCCGCATCGGGATCGTGACGTCGCCGCAGGGCGCGGTGATCCAGGATATTCGCAACGTGCTGTCGCGGCGGTTTCCGGGCGTGCATCTGCGGCTCTACCCGGTACTGGTGCAGGGCGAAGGTGCCGCCGAAACGATCTGCCGCGCGCTCGAATATTTCACGGCGACGAGTTGGGCGGAGGTGGTCATCGTCGCGCGCGGCGGGGGCTCGCTTGAAGACCTGTGGCCATTCAACGAGGAGAGTGTCGCGCGCGCTATTGTGGCCTCGCGGGCGCCGGTCATCTCCGCGGTCGGCCACGAAACGGATTTTACGATCGCCGACTTCGTGGCCGACCTGCGCGCGCCGACTCCGTCGGCAGCGGCGGAACTGGTGATCTGCACGCGCCAGGAATTGCTCGACGGACTCGGTGCCGCGCGAGCGAAGCTGGTCCAGGCGTTGCGATACGGTATCGCAATGCACGCACGCGCGTTGCATCAGCGCGGACTCGATCGCATTTCGACAGTTCTGCATCGCGCGATAGGCCGCCGCATGCAGCGCATCGACGAGCTCGACTACTGCCTGCGGGAGCACGCCGCGCGCGCCATCGCGCTGCGTCGCAGGACGCTGCACGATGTGACGGAGCGACTGCGCCATCGAGACTTGCGCGTGCGTTTCGGCGAGGTCCGCGCCAGGATCGATGCCGCCGAACGCGCCCTGCTGTTGCACGTGGACATGGGCCGCCGAAAGCAGATGCTCGATGCGTACGCCGCTCGTGTGCGGGGAGCCGACATTCGGTTCCGCGTTTCCGCGCTCCGAGCCGGGCTCGATGCTGAGGAGCAGGCGCTCTTGCAGGCCATGCGCCTACGCACTGCACGCGCACGAGCGCGGCTGGACATGCTGGCCGCGAATCTTACGCAGCTCAGCCCGCTGAAAATTCTCGACCGTGGCTATGCCATCGTGACGACGCCGGCCGGCGCGCTCGTAAAATCGCCTGCCGACGCGCCGCAGGGCGCCACAGTCCGAGCCCGCCTCGCCCGCGGCGAAATCGAGGCCGTGGTGACGCGGAGCGAGTAAAGCGTCTGGGGACCGCCCCACGTTCGACACCGCGTGCGACCCCCGTGGGGCAGGCGTCCACGCCTGCAGCGGGTGTCCACACCCGCTCTCCCGTTGCGGCAGCGCGCTGCTCTGTTTGCGCCTCTGCTGCTGCGCGGGGCAGGGTTGCTTTTTGGCCGAGGCCCGAAATCGCCAGCAAACCTCCGCGTCATACAAGTGCGTATGCCCGCGCGCACGGTGGAGATTCCGCATGAACGCAACGCCGAGGTAACCGTTGGCGGCAAAACGGTCAAGCTGACCAACCTCGACAAGCCGTTTTGGCCGGAACTCGGCGTCACGAAGCGCGATCTGCTGCAGTATTACGCCACCATGGCGTCGTACATTCTGCCGCACATTGAAGAGCGCGCGATGGTGATGAAACGCTATCCGCAGGGGGCGTACGGCGAGTTCTTCTTTCAAAAACGTGCGCCCTCGCCGCGGCCTGAATGGATTCCGATCTGCCGCATCGAGCATGCCTCAGGGAACCTCGTCGACTTCCCCGTCATCAACGACACCGCTTCCCTGCTCTGGCTCATCAATCTCGGCTGCATCGATCTCAACCAGTGGTACGCCAAGTGTGACGACGTAGACCGGCCCGACTATCTGCACTTCGACCTCGATCCCGTGCCGGCCGCCGGTTTCGAGTGCGTGCTGGAAACAGCGCTGCTGGTGCGCGAAGCGCTCGACGCGCTCGGCATCGCGAGCTATCCGAAGACGACGGGCTCGCGCGGCATTCACATTTACGTGCCAATTGTCCGCGGGCCGGTGCAGAAAGAAGTTTGGACGTTTGCAAAGGAACTGGCGCGCGTGCTGGCGTCGCGCAACCCCAAGCTAATCACGTCGGAATACCGCATCGCGAAGCGGCCGCGTAACCGCGTGCTGGTCGACTATAACCAGAACGCCTGGGGCCGCACGCTTGCGTCGGTTTACTCGGTGCGACCCAAACCGCACGCTACGGTCTCGACACCGGTGACCTGGGACGAAGTCGAGCACGGCATTCGCATCGAGGACTTCCGTATCGACAACGTTCCGGCGCGGGTACAGACACTTGGCGATTTATTCAAAGCGCTGCTGCTCAAGAAAGGGCGGCTGCACCTCGAGAAATTCACGCGCGATCTGACCCGGAGGAAAAGCAGTGCCGCTGCCGATTAAGCCGCCGTTCCTGCCGATGGAGGCCGAGAATGCGGCCGAGATTCCGCAGGGAGACAACTGGCAATACGAACCCAAATGGGACGGCTTTCGATGCCTGGCGTTTCGGGACGGCGCCGACATCGAATTGCAGTCGAAAGCCGGGCAGCCGCTGGCGCGGTATTTCCCGGAAATGGTGGAAGGGCTGCTGGCGCTGAGGGCGAAACAGTTTGTGCTGGACGGCGAGATTGTAATTCCATTGGAGGGGAATATCGCGTTCGATCAGCTCTTAATGCGCATACATCCGGCCGAGAGCCGTGTACGAAAATTGGCGGCGGAGCACCCGGGACTGTACCTGGTTTTCGATCTATTGGTCGATGATCGCGGAGAGGATCTGATCGAAGAACCGCTGCGGGTGCGGCGCGAACATCTGGAGCGTTTCGCCGCGAAGTATTTCCGCGGGTCCGAGCGGGTGGCGGTGTCCCCCGTGACGCGCGATTTCGAAGAGGCGCGGCGCTGGTTCAGCGGGATGGCGGGCGGGCTCGACGAGGTAGTGGCAAAGGACATAACGCTGCCGTACCGCAGCGGCGAGCGCGTCATGGAGAAGATCAAAAACCGCCGTACCGCGGATTGCGTCGTCGGCGGGTTCCGATACCAGGAAGGCAAGCGTGTAGTGGGCTCGCTGCTGCTCGGACTGTATGATAATGCGGGTCTTTTGAACCATGTCGGCTTCACGTCATCCATCCACGCGGCGGATAAGCCAGCGGTGACGAAGAAACTCGAAAAGCTGATCGAGCCTCCGGGTTTTACGGGCAGCGCGCCGGGTGGCCCAAGCCGCTGGAACCGCGGCAAATCGAACGAATGGGAACCGCTGCGGCCGGAGCTCGTGTGTGAGGTACAGTACGATCACTTCAGCGGCGGGCGCTTCCGGCACGGAACCAAATTCCTGCATTGGCGGCCCGACAAGGCGCCGCGGCAGTGCACGATGAAGCAGGTGGAGCGCGAGAGCCAGTCGCCGCTCGACCTGCTGGGGGCCGCCTAGCGATGTCGCCGCCCACCCCTTTGTGGTTGCTTCTAGTACCTAGACAGCGATACACTTACTCGGACTAGAGCGTCTATTCTAGGACGGGTAAGTACCTTTGAATTGCGCCATCCTACAACCCTCGTATGTCCCCTGGCGGGGATACTTCCACCAGATCCAAAAGGTCGACACCTTCGTCTTCTACGACGACGTGCAGTATGACCGCCACGGCTGGCGGAACCGCAATCGCGTCAAGACCGCCAGCGGCGCCAAGTGGCTGACCGTGCCGCATAAGCACCTGGGGTATTCGCCCGCGATTCTGGAGGTGGAGATCGCGGACGACGCGCGCTGGGTGGAGAGCCACCTGGGCATCGTCCGGGACGCCTATAAAAAGGCGCCTTACTTCAAACAATACTTTCCGATATTCGAAGACATTCTGCGGCGCCGGCACCGGTATCTGGCGGACTTAACGATCGACTTAACGGTCGCGTTCGCGGGGGAACTGGGGTTAACGGGCAAGAAATTTCTGCGCTCGTCCACACTCGGCATTGGCGGCAACAAAACGGACCGCCTGATCGCAATTCTGACGGCGCTGGGAGCGACACATTATGTGTCGGGTCCCTCCGCGCGCGATTACATCGAACCGGAAAAATTCGTGAATGCGAACATCGGGCTGGAGTACATGGTGTACGACTATCCCGAGTATCCGCAATTGCACGGAGCCTACGACCCGCAGCTTTCGATTCTCGATTTGCTGTTTATGACGGGCAAGGACGCGGGCAATTACATTTGGACGGCTGCGCCGGCATTGACGGCCGCCGCCATTTTAAGCCGGTAAAATCCGGCATCGGAGCAAACGGTCAATTGGAGGAGTCAAAGTGGTCCCATTCAATCGGGCATGTCTGACCGGGAAAGAACTGGAGTACATCAAGGAGGCGGTCGAGAACGGCCATATCTCCGGAAACGGCCCGTTTACGCGGAAGTGTGAACGGCTGCTGGAGGAAGCGACCGGGGCGAAGCGGGCGTTGCTGACGACATCGTGCACGGATGCGCTGGAGATGACCGGTCTGTTGTTGAACCTGCGGCCCGGCGATGAGGTGATCGTTCCGTCGTTCACGTTCGTGTCGACAGCGAACGCTTACGCGCTGCGCAACGCGCAGCTGGTTTTCGCGGATATCCGCGAAGACACGCTCAACCTCGACGAATCGAAACTCGAAGCTCTGATCACGCGCCGCACGAGAGCGATCGTGGTGGTGCATTACGCCGGCGTAGCGTGCGACATGGACGCGATCCTGGCGATCGCGGGCAAGTACGGCATTGCGGTAGTGGAAGACAACGCGCATGGCCTGTTTGGAGCCTATAAGGGGAACCCGCTGGGTTCGCTTGGGCGCTTTGCCACGCTGAGCTTTCACGAAACCAAGAACATCACCTGCGGAGAAGGCGGCGCGCTGCTGCTTAATCGCGAAGAGGATTGCGAGCGTGCGGAGATCCTGCGCGAAAAGGGGACCAACCGCAGCCGCTTCTTTCGCGGACAGGTAGACAAATACACCTGGGTGGACGTTGGCTCCAGCTTTCTGCCGTCGGATCTAGTGGCCGCGTTTTTGCTGAGCCAACTCGAAACCGCGCGGCGCATTCAGGCGGAGCGTAGCCGCGTGTGGAACCACTACGAGCGCTCGCTGCGCGGCTGGGCGGAGGCGAACGGTGTTCGCATGCCGTATGTTCCGGCGTATGCCAGGCAGAGCTTCCACATGTTTTACCTGTTGCTGCCATCGCTCGAGGACCGGCAGTCCTTCATTACGCATATGAAAGATCGCGGGTTCGGGTGCGTGTTCCATTATCTGCCCCTGCACCTGTCGGACATGGGCCGCGCGTTCGGTGGACGCGAAGGTGCGTGTCCGGTTACGGAGCGCGTGAGCGACCGGCTGGTGCGCTTGCCGTTTTTCAGCAGTCTGGAGACGGAGACGCTGAAGAGCATCGCGGAAGCTGCGATGGCGTTCCGGGTCGGGCGGCCGCGCACGGCAGCGGTTGCGGCGGCCGCAACGGGCGAGGAAGAAGCGCAGGTCGCGGGCCTACGGAAGTAACACGGGCAGCCGGCGAGACCGACCGCCCCACCTGAAACACGACGCTGCTGCGCTCGCGGCCGACCAACGTGACCATGAACGCGAACGCGAAGACAATTAGGGCCGTGAGCGACATCGCGGTTGGATAGCGCGATGGCCGTTTGCAATTGGGCATAGCGACCCAAGAACCTCGCGAGCCAGATCGAGACGGCGCATCTGCCCGTCCACCGCGGAACGCGCAAGGGCTGCCGCCGGCCGGCAGGTTATGCGCTAGCGGGTTGCTGGTCGCGGGGTATGACACAAGAGCACCGCCCGGTATACCGCGAAGAATAGGCCCAGCTCCGCTTGCCCGCAACCCCTTCTCTTTGATAGGCTAAGACTTCAGGTTGTCCTGCGCGCGCCGTTCGGCGCGTGTATCCGTTTCTCAGAAATCCAGATGGAAGCAATTTTACAAGCGCTAGGTGGGATCCTGTTCAGGGCCATACCGAGCATTGTTCTGCTGATCTTCGTCCACTTCTACCTCAAGTACGTTTTTTTCAAGCCGTTGGGGGAAGTGCTCGCCAAGCGGCGCGCGCTGACCCAGGGCGCGCAGGCCTCGGCGGAAGAGACGCTGGCACGGGCGGGCGAGAAGACCGCCATGTACGAGTTGGCGCTGCGCGAGGCGCGCACGGAAATTTACCGCGAGCAGGAAGAGACGCGGCGGCGCCTGGTGGACGAGCAGACCGGACGAATTGACGAAGCCCGGAGCAAGTCGCACGAACTGATCAAAGCTGCCGAGCAGCGCATCGTCGCGGAAGCGGAGGCGGCCAAAAGCGAATTACAAACCGTGGCGCACTTGCTAGCGAACGAAATCACCGCGACACTGACCGAGGAGAGGGCGGCATGAGGCGCGCGGGCGCGGTCGCCGGTACCGCCCTATGCTCGCTGTTGTTGGCGACGGCGGCCGCGAACGCACAAGCGGTGGCAGAGACGCCGGCATCAGGCCCCGGCCATACGGTCCAGCACGGCGACCCGTGGATCTGGTGGAAACTCGCCAACTTTACCGTCCTGGTGGCGTTTCTGGCCTGGATAATTGTGAAGAAGGGCGGTCCGTGGTTTGTCGCGCGGTCGGAGCGGATTACCGCCGCTATCGGCGAAGCGGCGAAGTTCCGGCAGGACGCCGAGGAGCGGCTGGCAAGCGTGGAACGCAAGATCGACGGCCTGCGCGCGGAAATCGAAGAACTGCGCACGAACGCGCGGGCAGGCATGGCGGCGGAAGGCGAGCGTCTCCGCGATGAGGCCGAGCGGCACATGCGGCGTCTGCAGCAGCAGGCACAGCAGGAGATTGAAAACCTGACGAAGGGCGCGCAGCGCAATCTGCGGCGCTACTCGGCGGAGCTGGCGCTGAAACAGGCCGAGGCACAATTGCGCGGACGCGTGGACGCGGATCTGGAGAACCGGCTGGTAAACCGTTTCGCGAATTCGCTCGGCGAGCGGCGTGAGGCGGCCAGAACCTAATGCTCACCGCGGCCGCACACCATTACGCGCGCGCGCTGGCCGATATCGTCACGCGTCCCGACGCGCCTCTGAAGCCCGCCGAAGCACTGGAGCAATTACGTGCGATGGAAGATACCATCGCGGGATCCGAAGACCTGCGCATTGCACTCGAATCGCCCGCCGTGCGGCCGACCGACAAGAGAGCCGTGATCGCACGACTGGCGCAGGAAATGGGCCTTTCCCGCATCATGACAAACTTCGTGTTCGTCATCGTGGACCACCACCGCGTCGCGGCGCTCGGCGACATACGGCAGTCCTTTGAACAGCAGATAGACGAGCGCACCGGCCACGCGCGGGCGGAGATCACTTCCGCACGGCCGCTCTCGAAAGACCAGGAGACCTCCATCGAGAGAGAGTTGGAACGCGCGGAGGGCAAGAAAATCCGGGCATCGTATCACGTCGATCCGGACCTGATCGGCGGCGTAAGAGCGCGCGTAGGATCGACGGTATACGACGGCTCGTTGCGCGGCCAACTGGAAGGGTTGCGACGGCAACTGGCGCACGAAGCGGCGAGTGCGTAAGATGACCGCTCCCTTACGGTCGCGGCTCAAAACGCCGCGGCTCAGAACAAGGAATTGAACTATGGCGCAGATTAAAGCGGATGAGATCGCGCGCGTACTGCGCAGCGAGATCGAAAACTACGACCGGGCGCTGAACGTCAGCGAGACCGGGTCGGTGATTTCGGTGGGCGACGGCATCGCCCGCATCTACGGCCTCGAAAAAGTCATGGCCGGCGAACTGATCGAATTCCCGCACGACGTGGCGGGCATCGCGCTGAACCTGGAAGAAGACCAGGTCGGCGCGGTGCTGCTGGGCAGCTACGAAGAGATTCGCGAGGGCGACGAAGTGCGGCGGACGGGCCGCATCATGTCGGTGCCGGTCGGTGAGGCGCTCATCGGCCGTGTGGTGAACGCGCTGGGAGCGCCCATCGACGGCAAAGGTCCTATCAACACGGAATTGTCGTACCCCACGGAGCGCCTGGCGCCCGGCGTCGTGGACCGGCAGCCCGTGAAGCAGCCGTTGCAGACCGGCATCAAAGCGATCGACGGCATGATTCCGATCGGCCGCGGACAGCGCGAGCTGATCATCGGCGACCGGCAGACCGGAAAAACGGCCGTCGCACTCGACGCGATTCTGAATCAGAAGGGCGGCGACGTGATTTGCATCTACGTCGCCGTCGGCCAGAAGCGTTCGACCGTGGCGCAGGTGGTGAAGACGCTCGAAGATTTCGGCGCCATGGATTACACCATCGTGGTGGCCGCGACCGCGTCCGATCCGGCGCCCATGCAATATATCGCGCCTTACGCCGGCTGTGCGATGGGCGAGTATTTCCGCGACAAGGGCGGGCACGCGCTGTGTATTTACGACGATCTTTCAAAGCACGCCGCCGCGTATCGTGAGATTTCGCTGCTGCTGCGGCGTCCGCCGGGGCGCGAGGCGTACCCGGGCGACGTGTTTTATCTCCATAGCCGGTTGCTCGAGCGCGCGGCGAAGCTCAACGACGAAAAGGGCGGCGGATCGTTGACGGCCCTACCGGTCATTGAAACGCAGGCAGGCGACGTTTCGGCATACATTCCGACTAACGTGATTTCGATCACCGACGGCCAGATTTACCTCGAAGCCGATCTGTTCAACTCCAATATCCGACCGGCTATCCACGTCGGTCTGTCGGTCAGCCGCGTCGGCGGCAGCGCGCAGATACGCGCGATGCGGCAGGTTGCGGGTTCGCTGCGGCTGGACCTGGCGCAATACCGCGCACTGGCCGCCTTCGCGCAGTTCGGCTCCGACCTGGACAAAGCGTCCCAGGCGCAGTTGAATCGCGGTCAGCGCCTGGTCGAAATCCTGAAACAGCCGCAATATCAGCCGTTGCCGGTTGAGAAGCAGATCCTCATCATCTACGCCGGAACCAACGGCGTTCTCGACGACCTGCCGGTGGAACAGTGCCGCCCGTTCGAGCGCGAGCTGTATAAATACGTCGAGACGTCGAACCCGGGCCTGCTGGACAGCATACGAACGAAGAAGGCGTTGGACGACGCCATCAAGAACGACCTGAACACGACGCTGAAGGAATTCAAGGAGCGCTTCGTGCGTGAACAGGCGCCGGCCGCCGCGGCGTAACGCATGCCGAGTTTAATCGACATACGCCGCCGGATACGGTCGGTCAAGAATACGCAGCAGATCACCAAGGCGCTGAAAATGGTGTCGGCGGCGAAGCTGCGGCGTGCGCAGGACCGCGTGCTGGCGGCGCGCCCGTATGCGCAGGTGATGCAGCGCATGCTCGAAAACATCGCGGCCGCGGCCAGCGAGGACACCGAAATCGCGAACAATCCGCTGCTGGCGCGGCGGCCGGAAGAACGCATTCTCCTGCTGGTGGTCACGGCCGATACGGGCAAGGCCGGCGCTTTCAATTCAAGCGTGATCAAGTCGGCGCAGCGCTTCATTTCGGAACATCGCGGCGCGGAAGTTTCGCTCGAGCTGATGGGCCGTAAGGGACGTGATTTCTTTCACCGGCGGTATTCGCATATCGCGGGCGAGCACATTGGAATTTTCCAGCGCACGGTGAAGCGGGAAGACTCGCTCGCCATCGCGCGCAAGGTGACGGAAATGTACGCGCGCGCGGAAGTCGACGCCGTGTACATGATCGTGAATGAATTCAAGAGCGTCGTCTCGCCCGAACTGCGCACGCGCCCGGTCCTTCCCGTGGAGATGCCGAAGACCATTACGCACACGGATTACCTCTTCGAACAGCCGCCCGCGGAGCTACTCGGCTCGCTGCTGCCGCGCTACGTGGAAGTGCAGATTTATCGCGCCATGTTGGAATCGTCGGCGGCGGAGCACGCCGCGCGCATGACGGCGATGGATGCGGCGAGTTCCAACGCATCCGACATTATCGACCGGCTGACGCTGACCATGAACCGCGTCCGCCAAGCCAAGATCACCCGCGAGATTATCGAGATTGTGAGCGGTGCGGCCGCTCTGGAGTAAATAGAAATGGCTACCACCACAACACCCGCTACCGAGACCAGTACGCTTGCCGGGACACCGACGGCTATCGCTGTGGGGCACGTCATCCAGGTCGCCGGACCTGCGATCGACATCCAGTTTCCGGAGAACGCGATTCCGCAGATCAACAACGCTGTGCGAATCACCAGCGAAGGATTCGACGTGCCGACGCCGATCGACATCATCGCGGAGGTGGCGCAGCACATCGGCGAAGGGCGCGTGCGCACCATCGCGCTGCAGCCCACCGAGGGTATGGTGCGCGGCATGAACGCGTACGACCAAGGTGGGCCGGTATCGGTCCCGGTGGGCCGCCACACGCTCGGCCGCGTGCTGAACGTCATCGGTGAGCCGGTAGACAAAATGGGACCGGTGAACGCGGAGACGCGGTGGCCCATTCATCGCCCGGCGCCGAATTTCGAGGAGCAGGCCACCGAGCTGACCATGTTCGAAACCGGCATCAAGGTCATCGATCTCCTCGAACCGTATCTGCGCGGCGGCAAGATCGGTCTGTTCGGCGGCGCGGGCGTCGGCAAGACCGTCATCATCATGGAGCTCATCAACAACATCGCGCTGAAGCACGGCGGCGTGTCCGTGTTCGCGGGTGTCGGCGAGCGCACGCGCGAGGGCAACGACCTGTGGCTCGAGATGCAGGAATCGGGCGTGCTCGATCCGCACGATTACACCAAGAGCAAAGTGGCGCTGGTCTACGGCCAGATGACGGAGCCGCCCGGAGCGCGTCTGCGCGTGGGTCTGACGGGCCTGACGGTAGCGGAGTATTTCCGCGACGTCGAAGGCCAGGACGTGCTGCTGTTCATCGACAACATTTTCCGTTTCACGCAGGCGGGCTCGGAAGTGTCGGCGCTGCTCGGGCGCATGCCTTCGGCCGTGGGATACCAGCCCAACCTGGCGACGGAGATGGGCGAATTGCAGGAGCGCATCACGTCCACTAAGAAGGGTTCGATCACGTCGGTGCAGGCCATTTACGTGCCCGCCGACGACTACACCGATCCCGCCCCGGCTACGACGTTCGCGCACCTCGACGCGACCACCAACCTGTCGCGCGCGATCGCTGAACTGGGCATCTATCCGGCTGTCGATCCGCTGGCATCGACGTCGCGCATTCTTGACGCACGCATTCTCGGCGACGAGCACTACAATGTCGCGCAGAGCGTGAAGCAGATTCTGCAACGCTACAAGGATCTGCAGGACATCATCGCGATTCTGGGTATCGACGAACTCTCGGAAGAGGACAAGACGACCGTGGCACGGGCTCGCAAGATCGAGCGCTTCCTCTCGCAGCCGTTCCACGTGGCCGAGCAGTTCACCGGCATAAAGGGCAAGTACGTCAAGCTGGCCGACACCATCCGCAGCTTCAAGGAAGTGGTGGACGGCAAGCACGACGACATCCCCGAGCAGGCGTTTTACATGCAGGGCGATATCGACGACGTGCTGCGCCGCGCCGAAGAGCTGAAGAAAGCCTAGGCGCGCATGGCGGATTCGTTTGAGCTAGAAATCGCGTCCCCGGACCGCCTGCTCGTGCGCGAGCGGGCGAAGCGCGCGCAGGTGCCCGGCCGCGACGGCTACATGGGGATCTTACCGG
>JAICMB010000678.1 GCA_025929455.1 Bryobacteraceae bacterium
CCTCGCAACTTTACGGCATTGCGGGATGGGATCCCGCCGCGATCTCGATTGCAGTTGCTGCCCTCGCGCTTGCCGCGTTCATAGCGGCGCTGGTCCCGGCCATGCGCGCCGCCACCATCGACCCCGCAAACGCGCTCCGCAGAATGAGGCCGAGAACGCCGCTGCGATCCGCGCCGAGCGCCATGCGGATGCCGATCTCCATGGTCCGCTGAGCAACCATGTATGCTGTCACGCCGTACAGTCCGACGGCGGCGAGCAGTAGCGCGATCACGCCGAATAGCGCCGCGAGCCGGGCCACAGCGCGTTGCTGGTCAAACACCGACGCGATCTGATCGTTCATCGAGCGCACGCTGGTGACGGTCAGGTTGGGATCGGCCTCGGCTAAAGTTTTGCGGAGTAACGGCTCCAGTTGGCCGGGCGGGAGATTCGACCGCAGCAGGATCGAGTGGATGAAATGCGTGCGTGATTCAATCTTGTTCAGAAGGTCCATGTTGTAGTGGACCGTCTGTGCAAGCGACACGAAGAACATCGCGCGCGCGGGCTTGGACGGTTGCGTGTATTTCGCGTCGCGCACGACACCTACGATGCGGTAGGTGCGCGCGTTTTCGGGCAGGTCGATACCGAAATGCTTCTCGAGCGGGTCTTCATGCGGGAAGAACCGGTGGACAAAGGTTTCGTTGACGACGGCGACGCTATCTGTCGTTCGGGTGTCGGCCGTAGTAATTGCCCGGCCGCGGAGCAAGGGTTGCCCAACAGTGTCGAAATACCCCGCGCTGACGCGGTCCCAGGACGCAACCGAATTCTCACTCAGTTGCGCCGGACGGTGGCCGTCGACATAGATCAACTCGCCCCAGTTGTCGGTGAGAGGCGCGTAAAGAGCAAGGCCCGCGCGCTCGATGCCGGGGATGCGCTGTAAGCGGTTCTGAAGGTCGGTGTAGAGCGCGTCCAGGCGTTCCTGCGGGTAAGACGCCGGCAGGGGGTTCAGGCTGACGGTGAGGAGTCCATCGGAGCGGAACCCGAAATCCTGTTTCTCCAGATTGCCCAGGCTGCGCGATAACATGGCGGCTCCGGCTACCAGCACGACTGACATCGTGGCCTGTGAAACGAGCAGCACCTTGCGTGCGAGCGAGGAATGATCGCCACTGCTGCGGTTGGCGCCGCGCAGCGCTTCGACGGGATCGCGCCGCGTTGCAAACCAGGCGGGCGCGACGCCGAAGATCAATCCGGCCAGCAGCGATAACCCGAACGCGAAGCCGAGGACCGGAAGCGACGGCGCGGTGCTGAACGGGAGATAGGTAGCCTGGTGAAATGCGAGAGCAAGAATGATCTTTTCCGCGCCGTAGGCTACCAGCAGGCCGGCGAGGCCACCCCCGAGCGCTAGGACGACGCTCTCGACCAGCGACTGTGAAATTATGCGCGCGCGCGAGGCGCCCATCGCCATGCGGATGGATGTTTGCGTGCGGCGCGACATACCGCGTGCGATCAGCAGATTCGCAACGTTCGCACAGGCGATGAGCAGCACCAGTCCGCACACGGTAAAAAGGATCTGCAGGCTGCGGCCGTAGTTCTCGCGCATCTCCTCGACGCCGTTACCCGCGGGAATGACATCGATCTTCTGCTTTGGAAGCACACGCCGCAGTTCTCCCATCCACACCAATGGATACCCGGCGTCATGTTCCATCCACTGCCGCAGCACAGTGGTGAGCCGTGGGGCCATGCCCGCGACGGTGGCGCCCGGTTTCAGCCGTCCGATGGCTCGCAGCCACGCGGAAATGCTTTGGCGCAACAGTGAGTCCTTACCGGCAATGAGCGGCTCCTGTTCGAGAGGCATCCAGAAGTCGGGCGGATTGCTGCGCAACGTGTCACCGAAGAAACCGGGCGGCGCAATTCCGATAATGGTAAACGGCTGCGACTGGATATTGATGGTGGATCCGAGAGCGGAGAGATTCGCGCCCCATTCAGCCTGCCAGGCTCGGTAGCTGAGGACGACCACAGGCGGCGCCGCAGCCTTATCGTCGGAGCCTGTGAAAACGCGGCCGGCGAACGGGCGAATGCCAAAGACGGAGAAGTAGTTTCCCGTGACAAATTCGCCGCGCAGAGCTTTGGGGACGCGGTCGATGCTGGGGCGCAGTACGCTGTACTGCCAGGCAGTGGCCTGGAACGCGGTCACCTCCTGAAATTCCGGCGCCGCGGCGCGCAGGCGCTCGAACAGCGGGAACGAATAGAAGCCCCAATTTTGCTGCGGGCCGCCTTCGACGCAGCAATCGTTGCCTGATCCGATGCGGTAGAGCGTGGCGGGATCGGAGACCGGAAGCGAGCGCAGCATCACGTCGTGCATCAGAGAAAAAATGGCTGTAGTTCCGCCGATGCCGAGCGCTAGCGTCAGGATGGCTGTGGTGGTGAATACGGGCGTGTGGCGGAACTGGCGAATGGCGTAGGCGAGGTCCG
>JAICMB010000371.1 GCA_025929455.1 Bryobacteraceae bacterium
CCAGCCCCAACGCGCGTTCTCCTCCGACGGGCGCACGCTGTTCTACCTGGTCCGCCGCCGCGGCGTCTCTACGTCTGAGCTTTGGTCCGTTAACCTGGAAACCGGCGCCAGTGACGTCGTATTCCCAGGAGTGAAAATCATCTCGTATAATGTTGCACCCGGCGGCCAGAACATCGCCTATACTGCACTCGATGACACCGGGAAGCCGCATGTATGGACCGCCCGGATCGATCGCCGTACTGCCCCACGCGAGGTCACGCCGCTCGAAGCCGATGAGCCGCAATTCTCCGCCGGCGGAACACTATTTTTCCGCACTGCCGTCAACCACTTCAATTACGTATTTCGCCTCGACGGGCAATCGAAGCCGCAACAAGCGCTTGCCCAACCCGTGATCGCGCTAATCAGTTCCTCTCCCGATGGCCGGTGGCTTATTGTTGGGAGGGAATGGCCCAGCGAAGACGTCCCGCGGATGTTCGTCGCCTATCCGCTTTTCGGCGGGCCCGCCAAGCCGGTTTGCAATTCATGTTTTGCTCGCTGGTCGCAGGACGGCAGAATCCTGTACGTGTGGCTCCCGTCACCCGGCGTGCGCGCGAGCCACGATTCGAGATCGATCGGTCCGGTCCGGGGCTACGCCATTGAGATTCCCGCCGGTTCGATCCTCCCGAAAATTCCGGAAGGCGGAATCACGCCAGGAAACATTCGATCGTTAAAAGTCATCCGCGAATACCCCGAGGGCTGGATCTTGCCCGGCCCTAATCCCCTCACCTACGCATTCTTCCGCAGCGCCGAGCAACGAAATATCTTTCGCATTCCACTGCCGTAACCGTGCACGGCGCGATGAAATGTGACTTCGCGGCGCGGTATGCTGGCTGATGCACATGAAAACTCTCCGGCTATTGGCCTTGGCCTGCATGCTTCCCGCGGCAACGATGTGGGCCGCGCCACATCATGCGAAAAACGTCATCATTTTCCTCGGCGATGCAGGCGGAATCCCGACGTTGGATGCCGCCAGCATTCAAGCCTACGGCGACCCGCACAAGATGTTTCTGTTCAACATGCCGCATATGGGTCTCAGCGAAACCTCGTCGGCCGATAACTGGGTTACCGATTCAGCCGCGGGCATGACTGCAATCGTTACCGGCGAGAAGACCGACAACGGCGTGCTCTCTGAATCCGCTGCTGCCGTGCGCGGAAAGGACGACGGAAAACCGCTGAAGACTCTGCTGGAATATGCGGAAGAACGGGGCCTGTCCACCGGTCTGATCTCGAACGACTCCATGATCGGAGCCACGCCCGCGGCCTGTTTCGCACACGTCAACGACCGCGGTATGGGCGCCAGGATTATTTCCGCGCTGCTCGAACCTCGCTTTGGCGATGGCGTCGACGTCTTCATTGCATCGGGCCGGCGTTCCGTCTTAAAGATCGCCGAAGGTAATGGTTTGGATTTGAGCACCGCGCTCGAGAAGAAAGGATATAAGTTCGCCGATAACATGGATGCGCTGCAGTCGCGTCCCAAGCGAGCCATCATTCTGCTCGAGGACCATGAGTTTGACGTACTCGCGGCCATTAACTCGGCTGTCGATATCCTGTCCGAGAATCCGAAAGGGTTCTTCCTGATGGTCGAATCCGATATGCACACGGATCATGTGAAGCACGGCCTCGACCGCGCCGCCGCATTCGATCGCACCATTCAGGCGACGGTGCAGCGCATGCGCAGCAATACCTTGCTGCTGTTTACGGCGGACCACTCGTTCGACCTGCGCCTGGCAGGCAAGGCTCCCAAAGGACAACCGCTTACGATGGCGGACGCAAAAGCCGACAAGACGACACCCACATCGCTAACCGTATTCGGCCACCACTCCGGCGAGCCGGTCCTGGTCGCCGCGGACGGACCCGGTTCCGACAAAATCCACGGGCTGCTTACGAATACCGACCTGTTCCAGATCGTCCTTGATGCGTACGGCTGGCAGCGCGACTCGCAAGCGCGCCACGCGGCCATAGCGGCGCGCTAATTCGGCCGACGGAATCCGTCAGCCGTGTGCAGAGTCCTGACTTTGATCCTTAGCACATTGCTAAGAGTGATCGGTCTTGTCCGAGTGCTCTGACCGCCTAAAAGAGTTCGCTTTTATCGAAACGTTCGACGCGCGGCTTTGCGGTCGAACGCCCAGTTGATCTTTACACCCGCCCGATTCATACGGGGCATTTGCGGCGCGGAGATCCCTTTCGCGAGTTGCAAAATGGCCAAAAGGCGCGCAGCACTCTCTGACCTGCTGCGCGCCTCGGCTTTTACGCGGTCAGAGACCTAGGCTAGCTAGTGAAACATCGTGAAAGCATGCGGCCGCGGCGGGATGATTAAATTATCCTATGTCGAGCGATCGCGCCCGGCGAGCGTGTTAGGTGCGCTTGCGGCTGCAGCAGTGCACACTGTCGGCTATATGCCGGTCACTATTCCGTCTCTCGTATACGACCTTTTAGTGGCGGGCGTCATTTCGGTGATATTTATGCAAGTTACTCCGAACTGCCAGCGCCTACGCCGCGCCCCAGTGATCGCCAAGGGACTATACGCGGTATGTGTGCTGTTGTGGGTAGCGCTCGGGCTTATGCTTGCAACGCTTACTGTTCGGACTTTTGGGCGTGCCGCGACGTTTAACGTTAGCTGGCTGGTCCGGCAATGGATCTCGTCGGGATGCCTCGTGCTGTACGTGGGCCGGTTTTACAAGCTCTCATACGAGCCGGCATGTGGAAATGAAGTAGATTTGCCAGCTCGCGAGCGTGACTCAAACGCCGGAATCCAACGCGTTATCAAGCACCCATTTGCGATCGCATTTGTTGTGTGCCTCGCGGCCTTCGAACTGTCGCAAGCCGAAACGCTACAGCACCTTCCCATTGCCGAGTGGCTCAGCTATGTGGGTGGTTTTGGGATGATCCTTTCTATGCTGTTCGGTGGCATCGCGCTCATGCTTGGCGGCGGGCGCGCAAAGTGAGCATCGAGCGCACAGCAGCGTTCGCGCTTATGTGCTCGCACGTTCTCGCTGGCGAGAGCGCGTCAACGCAGAGGGAGTGGCTGCGACAACTGCAATTCAGCCCCGATGGCCACTACGTGCTCGCGCAGGGTGAATCGGAGATCGCGGTCCTTTCTGTGCAGCCGTTCGCGATAATGTTTCGGATTCCCGCGGAAAGCGCCGGTTTGGCTTCACTTCACGCCGGACTCGATGCAGATCGTGTTCGTGGGCTCGACGACCAGCGTGGATGTAAACAGGATCGCTCTCGCAAGCGCCCCCGCTCACGTCGAGCGTTGGGCGGTTGCATTCGCATTCTCGTCTCGAATCCGCGCCGCTGCCGAGGCTCGTTTGCGGGACGGAGGAATTGTCGCCGGATGGCCGCGTCTTCGCCTGCCTGGATCTTCAGAGCACGCTGCGGTTCGTGGAGGTGGCGTCCGGAACAGTGATACTCGAGAAAAAGGAATTTACATGGCTGTTTCGGCAAGATGTCGATCCGGAGCCGGTATATTTCGGTCAACTGGGATCAGCGATCATCGATTTCTCGCCGGACGGCCACTTCGTCATCGTAAGGCCCGGAGAAGGGGACGGAAAGTCTTTGGCGTTCGATCTTTGGAAGAGGAGCAAAATCCCGCTAGCAGGGCAAAAACGACTTCTGAAAAACACAGGGACCACGGCGTTCCTGACGCCGAACAGGATCATAGCCTGGAACGGAGCAAGCAAGGACGACCTGCACCACGGCGTTGCGAACGCAACTGTCATGACTTTTCCGGCCGGATTGCCGGTGTCGACGGCTAAGGTTCCTTATGGCCGCTTTCTTGTTCATGCGGCCGATCCCGATTTCGTAATCGTCCGGCCTTTTGGGAGCTATGCCGACCTTTTCTTCGGCAGGACGACCCGCGCCGCCGCCGTCCAACTCCGCACAGGGTTAGTGATTGTCAGCAACACTCTCGCGCTCGATGTATCCGGCGCCGGTTATGTCGGCGAGCCTAATAGGGGCGAAGTGGGCCTGTACGCAATCGGTAGAGGTCTTCAGGCCACGGTAAGGCTTCACACGAAGTGAATCGCCTGGCTGGTGTTGCCGCTCGACGCGGGCAGAGGGCAGCCAGCATAGACTGACTGCCCTACTGGCCCGGAAGGAATCTGGTCAGGCGGTTACGACTTCCGCATATGCTTTCCGAATGGCGGTAACGATGTCATTCGTATCGCGACGCGTAAACTTTGGATCCATCTGCACACCTCCGAAACGGTCGAGGATCGCTATGGTGCGCGGGCATGCGGCCGCGCCGTACTGGATCTCGCGGCCGCGCTCTGAGGTGAACGAAGGCCATTGCGGGTGGACCGTTACCTTTTTCTC
>JAICMB010000755.1 GCA_025929455.1 Bryobacteraceae bacterium
CAAACCGCATGGCGCGTTCAAAGGCGTCGGCCCCGGTGGTGGAGTGCCGGGGCCGCGCATTCATTTTGAAAACGGCTACAACGATCGTTGCAGACGCCTAGTGGTGGTAGCCGCTGTGGCCGTGATAGCCGCCGCCGTTGAAACGTCCATCGTGATGGCGGCGATGACCGCCGGAATCGGTAAACCAGAATCCGGTGACGGCCGGTTCGTAGTAGCCCGGACCGTAATAGCCGGTGTCATAATATCCATTGTAGGCAGGACCATAGGCCACGGGCGCATAACCGCGGTGGCAACGGGCGCCGTGATAGTAGCGAAAGCGCCGGTCGGCGCACCGGCCGTCGTAACCGCGATGATAGTAGCCCGGGCCTCCCACACCGATACCGATCGATACCTGCGCGGCTGCCGGTGTTGACGTGACAATTGTCGCGCCGATGGCGGACCCTGCAAGCATGAGGGCGGCCATTGTCAATTTTCCGTATGATTTCATCGTTCTTACCTGTCTGTTCCATTGCCCCAGGGACAGAACGCGCGAACACACCTTTGGCCCAAATTGTCTCGCCAGACAAAAAGGCGGCATTGCTGGATCGTGGGGCGCTATATCCGCTTTTCGATCGGTGCGTTGCGCGCGTCAACGACGAGCGCTTTGCCTTTCGCGATCCTGTCGCGCGCCTCGGCCGGCGTGAGCTTCGGCACCGCCGCGTTGGCGTTTTCCAACATCTGCGTGAGATTTGTGGCCATGGGACTTCTCCGCCGGGGCCGCGAAATCCGGGACGAAACGATACAATAATTCCCATGACAGCGATGTCACGCGGTGCAAGGCTTTGCCGCGTCTAAGTTCAATTCGAGTCGTGCAAGGTTGGGGGTCAGAATGAAAAGCCGTTATCTCGCCTGCGTGTTTGCCGCCGCTCTCGCAATGCCGCTGGGTGCGGCGCAAGCCTCCGGCGCCTACAAGATCACCAAGACCGTGCCGCTGGGCGCGCCGGACCGCTGGGACTACCTGACTTTCGATAGTGCGTCGAACCGCGTCTATGTCGCGCATGGCGACCGGGTGACGGTGGTCGATGCCGCGAGCGGCGCGATCATCGGCAACATCCTGGGCATGCCGGGCGGCACGCATGGCATCGCGATTTCGCACGCGACCCATCAGGGCTTCACCGACGACGGCAAGGCCGGCGAAGTGGCGGTGTTCGATCCGGCCACGTTGAAGGTCACCAAGCGGATCAAGGCCGAGCCCGACGCGGACGGCATCGTGCTGGACGGAACGACCGGACATATCTTCGTCATGGACGGGGATTCGGCGAAAATCACGGTCATCGATCCGAAGACGGACACGGTCATCGCCACCATCGACGGCGGCGGCGGCCTTGAAGCCGGCGTGAGCGGCGAAAACGGAAAGCTCTATGTGGACGGCGCGGAGAAGGGCGAAATCGTCCGCGTGGACATTGCGACCAATACGGTGGACGCGCACTGGCCGATGCCGGGCTGCACCACGCCGCGCGGCATCGCCTACGATGCCGCGAACCATCGCCTCTTTGCTTCCTGCGCCAGCAAGGTGATGGCGGTGATGGACGCCGATAGCGGCAAGGAACTGGCGACGCTGCCGATCGATCAGGGTTCGGACGGCGCGGGATTCGATCCGGGCCTGGGCCTGGCCTTCAGCTCCAACTTCACCGGCACGCTTTCGGCGGTGTCCGAAAAATCGCCGTCGAATTTCGCGGCGCTGCCGTCCATCCCCACCCAGTTCGGCGCGCGCACGATGACTCTCGATCCGAAGACCCATCGCATTTACACCGTTGCCGCCGACATCACCGTCGATGAAAATGCGGCGCCAACCGACTACCGGCACCGCTTCCACACCACGCCGGGCACGACGCGTCTGCTGTTTCTGGATCCGGTGAAGTAGCGCGCTTCGCCAGCCAAAATGAAAAAGGGGACGGCGTTTGAATCCGTCCCCTTTCGCTTTTGCCGGCCGACGGACTTTTGACGCGGTGAATGACGAGCGAGTCTCCGTGATTCGTCGCGTGCGTCGTTCGATCGGACCGTGA
>JAICMB010000307.1 GCA_025929455.1 Bryobacteraceae bacterium
CCCGCTACGATCAGTGTCGCGTTGTTCGGATGGAACCACGTGTCGTGAAATTTCACCAGCGCGTCGCGCGTGATCGCTTGCACACTGGCCGTGGTTCCCGACCCGGTGAGCGGGTTGCCGTACGCGTGGCCCTTGCCGTAAATCAGCGCCGGAAAGGTGCGCAGTGCGACCGCGACCGGCTGCGCTTCTTCCTGTCCGATACGCGCGAGTTGCTGCCGCTTTTCACGATGGAAATCGCTCTCCGGGAACACCGGATTCAGAATCACGTCGCTGAACAGATCGAGCGACGGACTCAGCTTCGACTTCAACGCCGCCAGCGAAACGGTGGAGCGGTCCAGGTTCGAACGGGCGTTCAATTGCGCTCCCAGGCGGCGCGCTTCGTCGCTAATCTCGAGCGCGTTGCGCGTTTTCGTTCCGCTGGTGAGCACCGTCATGGCCAGCGCGGCCGTGCCAGGCTTCGCGAACTGGTCGGAGGCGTACCCGGCATCGAAGGACATCCAGAAATTCACCAGCGGCAAATCGTGGCGCTCCACCAGGATCACGTTCATGCCGTTCGACAATTTCGCGCGTTCCAGTTTCGGGAAATGTGCGGCCGGGGGATTGCCGAGCTCCGGCACATGCGCGCGGTCTACGCCGGCCTGTGCCGCCTTGTAATCCGGGAACGGATGCACCTCGAGTGCGAACACGCCGTCTGAGAGCCACGCTTTCGCGGCGTTGCGCACCTCGGCCGGCGTGGCCCCGCTCACGCGTTGCAGCGTGCGCTTGTACGCCGCCGGGTCGCCGGTGTAAATCTGGCCCGCCGCCAGCACGTCCGACTTGCCCCCGAACCCGCCTACTCGCTGCAGGCCGCGGATGAACTGCGCCAGCCGCTCGGTCTTTACGCGATCGAGTTCCGCCGCGCTCGGTCCTTCCGCAATAAACTTCGCCATCTCGTCGTTCATGGCGGACTCCACTTTCGCGAGATCCTGCCCGGGTTTCGCGGTCGCCTCGATGATGAACTGGCTCGCGATCTCGTGCTCTTCAACTAACGCGTGAACATCGGTCGCGATCTGCTCGTCATACACCAGCCTCTTATAGAGCCGCGAGGTCTTGCCCTGCGTCAGGCAGCTCGCAGCGAGCGAAAGATAATCGGCATCGGTGGAACCGTACTGCGGCACGTTCCACGCCTTGTACACACGCGCCTGGGGAACACGGTCCTGTATGATCTCGCGGCGCGAGCCCGTCATCTTCGCGATCCAGATCTGCTCGCGGCCGACCGGCGGTCCCGGCGGAATATCGCCAAAATATTTCTCAACTTTGGCCTTCGCAGTTGCGGGATCGATGTCGCCGGCCAGCACCAGCACGGCGTTCGAGGGTCCGTAGTATGTCTTGAACCAGTTGCTCACGTCCTCCATCGACGCGGCGTTCAAGTCCTGCATAGAGCCGATCACGCTCCACGAATACGGGTGTCCGGAAGGGAATGTCGCTTCTTCGAGCCGTTCTTCGGCAAGGCCGTAGGGCTGATTTTCGCCCTGCCGTTTCTCGTTCTGCACCACGCCACGCTGCAGGTCGAGCGTTTTCTTGTCGAACGACTTCAGCAAGTGGCCCATGCGGTCCGATTCAAGAAACAGGGTGTAGTCGAGCGAAGAGACCGGCACGGTTTCGAAGTAGTTCGTGCGGTCCTGACTAGTGGTGCCGTTCAGATCGGTCGCACCCGCGCGCTCCATGGCATCGACGTAGCGCATTTTGACGTTCTCGCTACCACCGAACATTAAATGTTCGAACAGATGCGCGAAGCCGGTCTTGCCGGGCTTCTCGTTTTTCGATCCGACGTGATACCAGACGTTCACCGCGACAACCGGCGCCTTGTGGTCTTCGTGAACCAGCAGCGTGAGCCCGTTCGGTAAAACGAACTTCTGGTACGGGATATCTACGGCGGGCACTTGCGCCGCCGCGGTGATGCATGCGGCGACAAGGGCCGCCGAAGCTCTCAAGGAAAGCTGAAACATGTGATTACTTCCTGAAAACCCGATTATAAGCGGTCCCGTGGGGCAGGCTGTCAGCCTGCGGCGGGTTGCCAAACCCGCCTCGTTCGCCGCCGCACAATGCCCCGGAGCTCTCGACTACGCGATCAGCATCAAGAACCGGAACATCATTGCGAATGCAACGCACGTCAGCAGCAGGCAAACCGCCGCGGCGCCGCGAATGAACGGCTCCTTCCCCATCGCGCGCGCGCGAGGGGTGCTGGCGAGGTATCCGGTCGCGAAGCCCGAAACCAAGCCGCCGATATGCGCATAGAAATCCACACCCGGAATGAAGCTGAGCACCAGGAAATAGATCAGCCAGCGGCCGTACAGGCTTTTGACCGCCGCTCCGAGCGAGGACCGGTCGGTATACCCGAACGCTACCAGCGCGCCCAGCAACCCGAAAATTCCCGCCGACGATCCGAGCGAAGGCACGCCGCCGAAATAGGAACTGGTAAGAAACCCGCAGACCGTCGAAATGAAGTAGTACACGATCATGCGGCTGGTGCCGTAAAGATACTCGACTTCCGCTCCCAGATCGAACAACACCCACGAATTCATCAGCAGGTGCAGCCAGCCGCCATGCAGGAAGCCCGCGGTCACTAACCGCCAAGGTTGCATGTGATCGATATGCCACGAACCGCTCGCGCCGGCCTGCGCCAGCACGGGATTCATTTGTTGCGCGAGGAACAGGGCGGTGTTGATGAGAAGAATGATGACGGTTGTGAAGCGAGCCTGCGGGATCAGTCCGCCCAGAATCTGACCTGCGTCACGCCTGCGCGGCGGGTCCGGCCGGCGCGGCGCGAGTTCCATTTCACAATATGGACAGACACGATCCGCACTACTGATGAAGGCCCGGCAATTCGGGCACATTTTGCGACTTTCCACTTATTTTCATTGTACAATCGGCGCGTTGACGACCCCCCAAGTTTATACGCTCCCCCCGGCTAAGTTGATCCAGGCCGTGGAGTTCGCGCGCGCGCGCCATATCCTCTATTTCTCGAGCGTGGCGTGGGCCGCCGCTGTCCTACTCACGCTGATTCTCTTGCGCTTTGTTCCGCGAATGCGGCGGCGCAATAGCGTTCTGATCATTACCGCCGTGTGGCTAGTCGTAACGGCGGCCAATCTTGCGCCGGAAGCGGCCGGGCACTGGCTCTCGCTCAAGTACCGCATCTCCATCGAGCCATGGGGCCCCTGGTTCGCCGATTGGTCGAAGGCCGCCGCGATCGGTTACATAATCACCGTTCTACTAGTCAGCGGCCTCTATTTTCTGCTGCGCCGCAGTCCGCGACGGTGGTGGCTGTGGGCCTGGATGGCCTGCATTCCCCTGATCGTCGGCACCGCGTTGATGGAGCCGTACATCGTCGAACCGCTGTTCAACCATTTCGAGCCGCTCGCAAAAATGCACCCCGAGCTCATCGCCCCGATTGAGCGCATTCTGACGCGTGCCGGCGTAACGGTCCCGCGCGATCGCCTGTTCGAAATGCGCGCGAGCGATAAAACGAACGCGCTCAACGCGTACGTGTCGGGCTTCGGTCCCTCGCGCCGCGTCGTTTTGTACGACACCATCATTCGCGCGGAGCCTGAGCCCGCTCTGCTCACCACATTCGGCCATGAACTCGGACACTACGTGCTCGATCACGTCGCGCTCGGAATTGGTTTCGGAATTATCATCCTTCTGATCGCGTTCGCCATCGCCGCCGTTCTCATCCGGTGGATGGTGCGGCGCTGGGGCACGCGGTTGGACATCCGAGCGGTGGACGACTGGGCGACCCTCCCCGTCTTCGGCCTGATCGCGGTGATCCTCTCATTCATCGGCGATCCGGTCGGCAACGCCTTCAGCCGGCGCATCGAGCATAATGCCGACGTGTACTCGCTGGAGGTGACCCACGGTATCGTCCCGGACAATACCCGTGCGGACGCGGAAGCGTTTCAAATCGAAGGCGAAACCGACCTCGATCCGCCCGATCCCAACCGCTTCATCGTGTTCTGGCTCTACAGCCATCCGCCTACCGCGGACCGCCTGCGCTTCGCTCTCGATTGGAAACCGGGCCGCGCTCCCCGGTATGTTAAATAGGCGCAAAATTCAGAGTTGCTGCGGATTGTCGTCGTCTCCCTGCCCGAGGGCTGATACAATCGAGGATCGCGATGGCAACAACAGGGGACGAGTTGCGCGCCGATATCGTCGAAATCGGACGGCTCGTGTATGCCAAAGGCTGGGTGGCCGCCAATGACGGCAATCTGAGTGTGCGCCTCGACGATGGAACCGTGCTCTGCACGCCCACCGCTGTCAGCAAAGGCCGCATGTGCGAAAGCGATCTGATCCTCTGCGACCTGAACGGCCAAAAGATCGCGGGCGAGCGCGAGCGCACGTCCGAGATCGCCATGCACGCCACCATCTACCGCATGCGGCCGGACGTCCGTGCTGTGCTGCACGCACATCCGCCTTACTCCACCGGCTTTGCGGCGGCGGGACGTGCACTCAACATTGCGCTGTTGCCGGAAGCGGTCGTCTCGCTCGGCAGTGTTCCGCTGGCCGATTACGGCTTGCCGGGCACACCGGCGCTTACGGAAGGCATGCTGCCCTACATCGGAAAGTACGACGCGATCCTGATGGCCAATCACGGCGCGGTGTCGTACGGCGCCGATATCTGGCAGGCGTTCCATCGCATGGAAACGGTGGAGCATTTCGCGAAGATTACGTTCATCGCCGAACTGGTCGGCGGGGCGAAAGCATTGCCACGCGACGAGGTTGCGAAGCTGTTCGAAGCGCGCGGCCGCTATAACGTGACTTCCCATTCTCAAATGGAGCCCGGCGCGCCCGTCGTCGCCGAAGATGTTCAGAACGCGGCGGAACGCTTTGAACTCACGCGCGGCGAGCTGCTCGCCATCATCGAAGAAGCTCTGCGCGCGCGCGGCGTGCTGGCGTAGCGCGCGCAAATTCATGAAAACAATGTGGGGCAGGCGTCCACGCCTGCGGCGGGTCTTTTGAGGAACTTCCCTGCGCCGACGCTCCGAGGTGGGGCAGGCTTTCAGCCTGCGGCGG
>JAICMB010000655.1 GCA_025929455.1 Bryobacteraceae bacterium
GAGCGTGGTTGGGACCGTTGGACATCACGATCGACCGCCCATCGGGCATCCAGGCGGGTACGAATACGTTCGCGGCAATCGTCAGCCGCGTCGGTTCGCTCTCCGGACTCACATCCTTAGAAACCTTCATCAAAAATAGATCGCAACTCATGTTCGTCGTACATCGGGTGAACGCCAGCGCCCCGCCGTCCGGCGCGACAGCGCCACTAACGTCGCCGGAATATTTCTGCGGCGGGGAAGTTATCCGTCGCTTTTCGCCCGTATCGGCGGAAAGCCGGTTCAGAGCGAACGGCGCGTTCGGCGATTCCTTCTCCGGGTACACGAGCCACTTACCGTCCGGGGACCACCCGAGGCACGCGTGAACATCCACATCTTTTAGCCTTAAACTGCTCACAGCAACCTTCCGCTCGGCGCCTCCGACGGCCGGGATCAGGAAGACACCCGTTGAATCAGGCGAAAGTGTTCGCAGGAACGCGATGTACCGGCCATCGGGCGACCATGCAGGCGATAGTTCGTCGCCCGGATCGTGTGTAAGCCGCACCGGATCGCCGCCGCCGATCAGCTTGACGTAGATATCGAAGTCCCCTGTGCCGTAAACGTCAGACGGGTTCCACGCGAAAGCGACGTAATTGCCATCAGGCGAAAAGCTAGGTGCGACTTCAGTGCCTGGATAGGACGTCAGCGGGGTCGGCACGGGCTCCGGGACCGGTGAACGTGTTTCCACCCACCAGACGACCGCTGCGGCAACGGCGATCATCGAAAGCGCGGCCGCCACCCAGATCAGCGGCGGTTTTCGACGTGGTTCGGGAACAGCCGACGGGATAGCAGTTTTCTCAACCGGCGCGATAAACCGGTAGCCTTTCCTGGGAATCGTCTCTATAAAGCGCGGATTATCCGCCGAATCCCCGAGCGCCAGGCGTATCTTCTTGATCGCCGTATTCAATCCCCGATCGAATTCGACGAATGTCCCCGCCGGCCACAGCGCCTGCCGCAGCTCTTCGCGCGTCAGCACCTCGCCGGGCCGGCTGACAAGCAGCGCGAGCACCTGGAACGGCTGATCTTGTAGCGGTACTTTGCGTCCCCGCTTGCGCAGCTCGCCCGTCGCAAGGTCAACCTCGAAAAGCCCGAAGCGGATGGGAATGGAAACCGGCGTGGGACCGATTATACACCCCACGTTAACGCAGTTCATCGGACCGGCTAAGTCCCGCTAAATCAAAAGACTCGCTGTTCACACGGCCTGTCCGATCGAGTCATCGCAAATCCAGCTGTAATCGATTGAGCCGCACCCGGAATTCGCCCAAATTCGCCGTGCATGTCACGGCAATTCCGAAACGGTCTCATCCTAACCGTGGCACTGGCCGCATCGCTGTGCGCGGCAGAGCCGGATGCCAAAATCACGGTTCTGGTGTACAACTACGCCTCCATCCACGCTGCGGAGCTGGCGCAAATCGAGCGGGACGCTGGCACAATCTATGCCGGCGCGGGCGTCGCGGTCGAGTGGCTGGACTGTCCGCTGTCGCCCGCCTGCCCCATCCAACTTACCCCCGTGAACCTCGTTCTCCGGCTCATGCCCGCAGCGTTGGCTGCACACCTGCCACGCGTTCAGCATGGACTCGGATTCGCGATGCTCCCCGAAGATGGCAGCTTCGCCATGACCGCGAATGTCTTCACCGACGAAGCCGCGAATGTCGCTCTAGACTCTGCGACTCTTTTAGGCGCTGTCGTTGCCCACGAACTCGGCCATCTGCTGCTCGGTGTTGGCAGCCACTCACACATAGGCATCATGCGCGCCAAATGGCGCCACAAAGAACTGACCATGATCGTCCAGCACGTCCTGACCTTCACCGCAACCGAAGCGGAAAAACTCCGCGACAACGTCCACGCACGATCAGTGGGACAGGCAGCCTCTGCTGCCTGTCCATCCGCCCGCTGCCAGTGACACGCACTGCCTACCCGAATTCTCCGCTCCCTCAGCCACTTACAGCCCCTCGCCCGTTCGACCGCTCCGTCAGCCCTGTATCCCTATATCAGGAGCTACCATGCGTACACCAGAAGAACGAGCCGCTATCAATCGCCGGAACGCTCAAAAGTCCACCGGCCCGAAAACCCCCGAAGGCAAAAAGCGCTCCTCGCTTTCAGCCCTCCGTCACGGTATGAGCGGCCAGATCGTCGTCATGCCCAACGAAGACATGATCGCTTACCAGGCCTTCCTCAAGCGATTCGTCGTCGCCCACAAGCCGCAAGGCCCGGACGAGGAGCAATGCATCCAAGTCATGGCCGACAGCTCCTGGAAAGCGAACCGCGGCAAAGCCTGGGCCGACACTATCACCGCGCAGCAGGCCGAGTACGAAACCCTTGGCGCCGACGACAACGAGGCGGAGGTCAACACCGCTCTCGCCATCGCCGCCGCCGTCGCGCGCATCACCAAAGACCTCGCCAACATGTCGATGTACGAGCAGCGCCAGTGGAAGATGTACGAGCGCGCGCACGACCGCCTCCGCATGCTCCAAAAAGAACGCCGCGAACGCGAGCAAGCCGACCTCCAAGAAGCCGCGCTGTTACTCGAAGCCCACGAAGCC
>JAICMB010000677.1 GCA_025929455.1 Bryobacteraceae bacterium
ACAACGGACTGACCCGCGACCCTGATTTCACCTCACTGTTTCTCGGGCGGCATCGCGGCAAACTGATGTTCGGCAGCGATTGCGCGTGCACGGATGGCCGGGGCGGCGGGTCCAACAACGCGCCCTCGAGCCGGCTTTCGGGCAAGTGCGTCGCGCGTGAAACGCTTGCGGTTTTGAAAAAGTCGTGTTCGCCGGAACTGTTCCGCCAGATCACGTGGGAGAACGCTCAAAAGGTCTTTCGCGCGCCGCGGGGTTTTGATTCCAGCTCAGGCCGGTAGCGTAATTACGGCGCGGCATCCCGGCCCCGGAGACCGGTTCACCAGCGCAATATTTCCGCCGTGCGCTTCCGCGATTTGGCGGCTGAGGAACAGCCCAATGCCAGATCCCCCGGGCTTCGTGGTGAAGAACGGGACGAAGAGATTGCCCGGGTTGGAAATGCCGTGTCCTTCGTCGTCCACCGTGAGTTCGAGCGCACCGTGGTCGAGCGACCAGTGGAGCGTCACCCGGCCCTGGCGTTCGAGCGACGCATCGGCCGCGTTGCGAACAATATTGATGAGAAGCTGCTCCACCTGATCCGCGTCGGCGCGGATCGAAATATCCGGGCCGGGCTGCACGCACACCGGAACGCGGGGCTCGAGGCGGACGACGCGCTGTACCCAATCCTCCACGCGCACCACTTGCATCATCGGCTCCGGAAGCCGGGCGAGGCGGGCATAGGCGCCAGTGAACCGATTCAGCGCATCGCAGCGATTCGCGATCACGTTCAGGCCGGAACGCACATCGTCCTGCCAGTCGTGGGGCAGGGGATTGCGTTCGATCAGGGACAGCAGGCTCGCGGAAAGCGATTTTACCGGAGCGAGCGAGTTGTTGATCTCATGGCCCAGAACGCGCACCAGCTTCTGCCACGCGCGCAACTCCTCTTCCCTCAGCGGGCGAGTGATATCGGAAAAGACCAGCAGGTTGTGGGGCTGCCCGCTTTCGCGGAAATCGCCGCGCCGAACCGTCCAGAGCCCTGAGCCCCCGCGGAATGCTGCGCGCGCCACGCTGGACGCCGGGCCCGTGAGGTACGTGTCGAGCCCGAGCGCCGCCGCCGAGGCTCCGATGGCCTCTTCGGCGTTCATCATGAGCAGTTGCTCGCCAGCGCGATTGATCAGCCGCAGGGTTCCCGCAGAATCGAAGGCGAAGATGGCGACGTCAATCTCGCTCATCACCTTCTGCAGCAGCGCCGCCGCCTCCATGGCGCCCAGCCGCTGTATGTGCAGCGTCTCCGACATTTCATTGATCTGGCGGTAGACCTCTCCGAGGCTGCCGTGGTTATCCATGCGAAGGCGAAAGGAGAAATCGCCGTCGCGCAGCGCGCCGAGCAGATTGGACAGAGTTCGCATGGAATAAGTAAAGCGGTCTTTCGAGACCGTCGCGATGGCGACCCACCACGCAATGATTACGCCGCCCAGCGTCCATGCGGTCGATTTCGAGACGTCGCTGGTGGCGAGGAGCACGAGCGTTGCGATGATCGCCGGCGCTCCTGCGCCCAGCGCGAGCAGCAGCAGGCGATATTCGAAGCTCAAGCGGCGGTGAGTCATCGTTTCCCGAATTCGCCGCGTGGAGGTTCAGCCGATCCCATACCGGTCGAGCCGCCGGTAGAGCGCGCTGCGGCTGAGGCCGAGCGCCGCGGCCGCCTTGCTCACGTTACCTTCGTACTTCGCCATCGCCTTGCGAATGAGCAGGCTTTCCACCTGTTCGAGGCTCAGCTCTTCGAGGCGCTGTGGCGTGCGTGGGGCGCGCAAACCGAGATCCGCGGGCTGAATTTTTTCCGAGTTGCAAAGCAGCACCGCGCGCTCGATGGCGTGCTGCAGCTCGCGCACGTTGCCCGGCCAGTCGTGCTCCAGAATCATCCTCATCGCGGCCGGGTCGAAGCCGCTCGCGGATTTGCGGTACTTTGTCGCGTAATTCGAAAGGAAGAGGCTCGAAAGCGGCGGGATATCTTCGCGGCGCTCGCGCAGCGGCGGGAGATGAATCTCGATTGCATTCAGCCGGTAGAGCAGATCGGCGCGAAACCGGCCAGAATCCACTTCAGTATGCAGGTCCGCATTGGTCGCGGAAAGCACCCGTACATTCACCTTGATGGTGCGCGACGAGCCGACGCGTTCGAGCTCTCCGGTCTGCAGAACGCGCAGCAAACGGGCCTGTTGCGTCGGCGAGATGTTCGCGATCTCGTCCAGAAACAGCGTTCCGCCATCGGCGAGTTCGAAACGGCCGATGCGGTCCGATTTCGCGTCGGTGAAGGCGCCGCGCACGTGTCCGAACAATTCGCTTTCGAATACGCCTTCGGAAAGGCCGCCCGCATTCACCGCCACCAGACGCCGGCCCGAGCGATGTGAAACCGCGTGAATCGTCTGTGCCACGACTTCCTTGCCCGTGCCAGGCTCGCCGCTGATCAGGATATTGGCGTCCGAGGG
>JAICMB010000844.1 GCA_025929455.1 Bryobacteraceae bacterium
CGCAGGATATCGATATCGCCCTCCTGATCGAACCCGGCTTCGATGCTGAGCATCACGGCCATCTTTCCGCTGGCGACGATGCGCCGCACATCGGCGGAAGTGAGCGCGAGCTCCATCTGGTCGCGATGCGCTTCGAGCGTCCGATGAAACGTCTCGATCAGACGTCCGGCGTGCTTTACGGTGGTGTTATAGGTGTTGTAGCCGTAAGGCGCGATGTTCTCGATGACGAAGTTGACGCCGCCGCCGCGGGCTCGGGCGTAATCGAATTGGCCCACGGGCTGAGGTTTCCACGGATCGATGCCTTCCCAGTACACGCGGTTGGTGATGTGTACGTGGCCATCGGCCAGAATCTGGGCGTGGAGCGCGGCGCAGAAAGCGAACAGCAAAACTCTCTTTATAATTGCAAGCACGTGGAACCCCGGCTATTGTAGCAAGCATGTTCTCATCTAGCGTTGGGGCGGATGAGTAAAGGCTAGCGTGACGACATCAACTGCCGCAGGAGCGCCGCAGTGCTTTCGCGCATTGTCGGCTCGCCGCCGATACGGGCCCGCACACCTTTTCCCATGGCGACATCGAGCGCGGTGCGGCCCTGCTTGTCTTTCGCATCGAGATTGGCGCCGTGTTCCACCAGGTACTTCACGATGCCGTCGGATGCCTGCGCGGCGATATGCAGCGCCGTCTGGCCCGCGTCGTTAGCTGCGTTGATGTCGACGCCCGCATCGACACCTAATTCAACCAGGAACTTCACAGCCGCGAGTAGTTCCGCTTCGGTCGCGTAATCCTTCGCGAAAACTCCCGTGCCGCGTCCAACGCCGGACGCGAGCATCAGAGCGGTAGTTCCGTTTTTCTGCTTCAGCGAGGCGTCCGCGCCATGAGCCATCAGGACGCGCATCGCGGCGACGTCGCCGTTTTTGGCGGCGCGCATCAGAGGCGTGGTCCCTTCGGCCAAGCTGGGTTCGCCGGGTGTGTGGGCGCGAGTGAGCGTAGGCGATTTCAGGGCAGCGTTGGGATTCGCGCCGTGGGCGAGCAGAATCGGCAGCAGATCCACGGCGCTGAGTTGGTCGGTGGATTTGCGGCCCGGGCGGCCATAGATCTCGCCCAGCGTACTCATGTCGACAGCGGCATACAGCGCAGCCATACCAGTGACATCGGCGATGTTAGGGTCGGCGCCTTTCTTGGCGAGCATGCCTGCCGTGTCGAAGTGCCCGTTGAGGATCGCCAGGTGCAGCGCCGTGGTTCCGTCGGGATCGGCGAGATTCAGGTCGGCTCCCGCTTGCGCTAGTGCCCGAGCGGCTTCAAGTGATCCTTGCCGCGCGGCATACATCAACGCCGTCCAGCTCCCGTGAGGCAGGATGGTGGTGACACCTTCCAGGCCGAATCGGTCTTTCGAGTAAACCAGCTTGTCGGATCGTGTGTTGGGATCCGCGCCGTGCTCGATCAGCGCCCGCACCGCTTCCGGATGATTCTCCGCCGCGGCCCACATCAACGCAGTTTCGCCCAGCGAACTTTCGCGTGCATTCGCGTCCGCGCCGCGGGCCAGCAGCATCC
>JAICMB010000135.1 GCA_025929455.1 Bryobacteraceae bacterium
CCCCCTGCACGGCCGGCTGCCGCGAGATCTGCGCGGCGACGTCCAGTCCCGGCAGCACCGACGGCATCAGCATGTAAATCGACCCGATCGGATCGCTGCATTGCGCCGCGGCACGGATCTGATTCCGGAACGTAGCGATGTTCACCTCCATCGCGTTCTGGCCCACCAGTTTGCCGCACAGGTTCACCGGTGCGTCCTGCCAGCCCCACGCGCGGAGCTCGGATTCCGGTACCAGCGTGTTCTGCGTCGTCCGGATATAGCGCTCGGTAAATGTCAGCCCGAGCGCGCCCGCCAGCTCATAATTGAAGCGGTCCGCGTCATTCAACGTAATGTTCTTCGTAGCGTCAGGGTTTCCCCAATCGTTTACCTGATAAGTCATACAGGCCAAGTCCTTTCCTTTCCAGCGAAGCACCCGGGCGCGATGGCCGCGAAACGGGGTACCGGCAAGGTCTTGAAATCTCAGGAGAAGCGTGCCAAGCAAGTTTGTGACCGTAGCTGCGGTTACACGCCGGTTTGGGCCCGTCCGGATGATAAAATCGATTAGGTAATATGCTTTCGCCAAGGTTACAGCTCAAGGTCGCGCAGAAGCAGATCCTCACGCCTGGGCTCGTGCAGATGGTCACGGTCCTCCAGCTCAACCGGCTGGAATTGAAGGATATGATCATGGCGGAGATCGCGGAAAATCCGGTTCTTGAGGAATCGGCCGAGGCCGGTGAGGAACTGACCCCCGAGGAAGTGCAGGCGCTGCTCGAACGCGAGCGCGACTCCGACCCCGCCGATAAAGATATCCTGCAGGCCGCAAACGGCATGGCCGAAGCGGAGCCGGAGTTCGAGCAAAACGAAGCCATTCCCGAAATCGAGGTGGCCTTCACGGCCGCCGCGACCGCGACGGAACCGGATACTGCGGAAGCGGAGCCCAAGGCAGACGCAGACAAGGATCCGTTTGACGAGATCGATTTCGGTTCGTTTTTCGACGACTACCTGGATCCGGGGTACAAGTCGCCGGCGTCCGAATCGGTTGAGAAGCCGTCCTTTGAAACGTTCCTCTCCTCGCCAGTAACTCTGGCCGATCACCTGCACTCGCAATTAGCCGTATTGGTGATGCCGGAGGAAGTTCGCGATGCCGCGGCGAACATCATCGGCAACCTCGACGAAAACGGCTACGTCTCCGCTCCGCTTGAAGAGATCGCCGCCAGCGGCGACCATACTCTCGAAGAAATGCAGGAGGGCCTGCAGGTGGTGCAGTCGATGGAACCGGCCGGCGTGGCCGCACGCGACCTCCGCGAGTGCCTGCTGCTGCAACTCGAAAGCCGCAGCGGCAAGGGCGGCGTCGCCTGGGACATCCTCTTCAACCACCTGAAGCTGGTGGAGACCCGGCAAACGAAAGAGCTCGCGAAGGCGCTGGGGCGTCCCATCGAACATATCCAAATCGCGGTGAGCGTAATCAAGCACCTCGACCCGCGTCCCGGCCTGCGCTACTCCGGTCCCGGCGCCCGCCAGATCGAGCCGGACGTCTACATCTTTAAAGAGGGCGACGAGTACCTCATCCAGCTAAATGATGACGACGTCCCGCAAATCCGGCTGAACGGGCAGTACAAGCGCATGCTGGATCGCGAGCAGGAACCGAACAAGGAAGTTCGTAACTACGTAAAAGAGCGCTTCGCGTCGGCCGTACAACTGATCAAGAACATCGAGCAGCGGAAGCAGACGATTCTGAAAGTCTGCCATTCGATTGTGCGGCGGCAGCTCGATTTTCTCGAACACGGCCTCGACCTTCTGAAGCCTATGATGATCAAGGAAGTGGCGGAGGAGATCGGGGTTCATCCTTCAACGGTGAGCCGTGCGGTGGCGAATAAGTACGCTCACACGCCGCAGGGCGTCTATGAATTGCGGTACTTTTTCTCGGAGGCGGTGCAGGGCATCGCCGGCGCTGGCACGCCGCTGCTGATTTTGAAGCGCAGAGTGAAGAAGATGATCGAAGGGGAAGACGCGCGCCACCCGCTCACGGATGAGCAGATTACGGCGCGGCTGCGCTCCGAGGGCATTGACGTCACCCGCCGCACGGTCGCGAAGTACCGCGAAGACATGAAGATTCCATCGACACATCAGCGGCGCCTGCGCACTTGAATCTCCTTTTCCTCAGGAGGCATCCATGATCGTTAGTTTCACCGGCAGACAGGAAGACATTCGGCCGCAGCATCGCACCAAGATCGAAACGCGGCTGGCGAAAATCGCGAAAATGCTGGACGGCCGCAAAGGCGAAAAAGAAGCCCACGTGGTATTCCGGCACGAGCGGTTTGTGCACCAGGTAGAGATTCAGATTAACGTCTTCGATAACGGCCTGGTGTGTGTTGGGGAGGACGCGGATTTGGCAACCGCCGTTTCCGACGCGCTCGACAAGGTGGAACGCCAGGCGGTGCGCCTGCGCGAGAAGAATCGCGACAGCCACCGGCAGTCACCGGAGCCCGGACCCGAGCAGGGCGGTGAGACGACAACGCCGCGTTCGGAAACGCCCTCCCGCCCCGGTACCAAGATCTTCCGCGTGGAGCAGGAGGACGGTTATAAACCGATGACCGTCGACGAGGCCGTGATCGAAATGGAGCACGCCGCGCTGCCACAGGGATATTACGTCTTTCGCGACGCGGCATCCGGGCGGCTGTCGGTTGTGATGCGCCGTCCCGACGGGAATTACGACGTGATCGAGAGCTAGTGGCGCGCACGGCGAAGGCGAACGCGAGAGACACGCAGCAGCCCAGAGTGCCCGCCCAAACCGCTCGCGAGCCAGGGCCGGAACTGATCATCATCACGGGGCTGAGCGGGTCGGGGAAGGGAACTGTTCTTAAAGCGCTCGAGGACCTTGGGTACTACGCGGTCGATAACCTTCCGATCGACCTGATCCCGAAGTTCGCGGAGCTGGCGCACCAATCTACGCCGCCGCGACGTGCCGCACTGATCGTAGATATTCGCGAGGGCGAAGCGTTGCAGCGCTTTCCGGCGCTGTTCCGCCGCCTGCGGCAGGAGATCCCGACGCGGCTGCTGTTTCTCGAGGCCGAGGACGCGACCATCGTGCGGCGTTTCAGCGAGACGCGGCGCCCGCATCCGCTCGGCACCGATCTTTCGGTCCAGAAAAGCATTGAGGCGGAGCGAGAGCAACTCGCTCCCATCAAGTCGCTGGCCGACCATATCGTCAATACCAGCAAAACGAACGTGCACGAGCTGCGCGGCCTGATTGCCGATAATTTCGGCGGCGGTCGCGAGCAGGCAAAGATCCGCATCGACGTCACCAGCTTCGGGTACCGGCACGGCGTTCCGGCCGACAGCGATCTGGTGTTCGACGTGCGCTTTCTGCCGAACCCGAACTACATTCCGGAATTCAAGAAACTGAGCGGGCGGCATCCTAGCGTGGCACGTTTTATCCGGTCGTATCCGCAGACGCAGGAGTTTATCGCGCGCATCTCGGAGCTGCTGATTTATCTGATTCCGCACTATATTCGTGAGGGAAAAAGCTATCTGACGATCGCGTTCGGCTGTACCGGCGGACACCATCGCTCGGTGCTGATCGCGAGCGAAATTCGCAAGCATCTGACGCGTGCGGGGTACAAAGTGAAAGAGACGCATCGCGACATTGCGAAGTAGGTTTGCGTGCGCGCGTCAGCGCGGCCGGTGTGATAACTTGCTCTTACCGGCACAATCCCCGGCAAAGGTTCCGGGGAGCTGTTTCTAATCCATCGGAAGGACAACAATGAGACTCACCAACATTCTTCTGTGCGCGGCCGCAACGATTGCCATGGCCACCGCTCAGACCGCTGAAACGAAACCGCAACCGGCCAAAAAATCCGCCGGCGGAACCTACTCCGTGCTGCATCCGGAAATGAAGGTCGCCGCCGATGCCGGCACTTACCAGAAGCCCATGGGTACGATGGGCGAAAAGGGCGCCCAGCCCTGGACCGACACCACCATCAATGCCGGTGTCGACAAGAAGCCCGAGCCCGGCCACGTTACCACCGCAACCGGCGAAATCATCGACCTCTCGTGTTACCTGCAACTCGGCAAGCACGGCGAAAAGCACGTCTCGTGCGGCAAGAAGTGCCTGCAGAACAATCAACCGATCGGCCTTCTCACACGCACCGGCACGGTTTACATGCTTATGGCGGAGGAGCACGACCCGCGGCGTGACGGCCAGACCACTTTCCGCGAGGACGCGGTTAACCACCTCGGCCACATCATGCAAGTCACCGGCACCGAAACGCAGCACGCCGGCATTCGCGCCATCTACGTCATGGGTTATGTGAAAAAATAACCAGCATGCGGAAGTTCACCGTCGCGGCTGTGCTCACCACGGCCGCGGCTCTTTTATCGGCGAGCTGCAATCGCCAGCATCAGCCCACGATCGGCGTCATTCCCAAGGGGAACGCGCATCTGTTCTGGCAATCCGTACATGCGGGCGCGGTGAAGGCCGCGCGCGAGCGTGGTGTGCAGGTGGCCTGGAACGGACCCGCGACGGAAACCGATTTCGCGGGCCAGTTGCAAATCGCGAACGACATGATCAACAGGCACGTGGACGCGATCGCGATGGCTCCGATCGATCGCAATGCGATGGTGAACGTGGTCGAGCGCGCCGCCCGCGAGAAGGTGCCCATGGTTATCTTCGATTCGGGCGTCAATACGGATCAGTACGTTTCGCTGGTGGCGACCGACAACTATAAAGCGGGCCAGCTTGGCGCCGACCGCATGGGGGACATTCTGCATGGGAAGGGCACCGTGTTCATGGTCGCGGTGCAACCCGGCGCGGCATCAACGGAGGCGCGCGAGAAGGGCTTTGAAGATGAGATTCATGCCAAGTTCCCGGGTATTCACATTCTCGACAAGCGCTTCGGGTACGCCGATGTTGCGAAATCACTCACGGTCGCGGAAAACATGCTCAACGCGCACCCCGACGTTGACGGGATCTTCGCGTCAAACGAATCGAGTGCGATCGGCGCGGCGCAGGCGTTGCGCTCGCGTCAGGGTCACATCAAGCTGGTTGGCTTCGATTGGAGCCCGTCGCTGCTCGATGACCTGAACTCAGGTGTCGTCGATTCGCTAGTGGTGCAGGACCCGTTTCGGATGGGATACGATTCCGTCAACGCCGCGGTCGACAAACTGCAGGGGAAGACGGTTGCGCACCGGGTCGACCTCGCGCCTAAGCTGATCGACCGCTCCAACGTGAACGAGCCCGACGTGCAGGCGCGCATACATCCGGACTTGAAGAAGTATCTGGACTAGCCGCCGGCGCCCCCGAGCGTCACCGTAATTTTCGAGAAGATGGTGCTCACCGCGGGCATGATGGTGGGCGGTAGAAAGCCCGCCACTATGATGACGAGACTCGCGGCCATGAGCGCGTATTCGATCATGTCCTGACCTTCATCGCCGTAGGCCAGCTTTACGAGGGCTGCCCGCCATCTCCGGTACGCCGCTTGCCGAAAATTCTGTGTCATCGCATTTAGAATCGGCTTTCGCGCGGCATTCTACAAGCGGGCAAAAGCCTTAATGACCCGCTTAATTCGCCTCGCCTGCCGCAGCGGCGGACAGCATGCGCAAGATCAGCAAGTCAGACGCTTCGAAATACGCGCCCGCGATGTCGTCTGGGTTCTCGCCAGCACGCAAAATGTGCTTTCGCACCAACGTTCGGAACTGTTCGACATCGATACCCAGTTCGCGCGCTGCGTCCCGCTCCGAGTAGCTTGGCCTGGCCCGTAATGAAATCATAGTTCGCTCTGTGTCCATTCTAAGGAGCGATGCCGCGTTCCCCAATCGGGCAGAGAACTGATTCCGATTCGCGCGAAAACCTGACGAACTTCCGTACTACATGCCCACGCGCAATACACTCGAAGGGGAGGCTTGCATGCCCGACCGGGAGTCCACCTTGCGTCCGCGGACGGAGGTTTTAACGCGCGGATTCGATCCGCGCCTATCGGTAGGATCCGCGCGTCCCGCCGTGTTTCGCAGTTCCACGTACGTGTTCTCCAGCCCCGAAGCCGCTGAACGCGCCTTTGACATCACAGCCGGCCGCGAGCGTGCCGAGCCGGGCGAAGACGTGGACCTGGTGTACGCGCGCTTCAATCATCCGAACGCGCAGATCCTCGAAGAGCAGATGGTGCCGCTCGAAGCCGGCGCGCATGCCGCGCTGGTGTTCAATTCCGGCATGGCGGCGATCATGACTGCGCTGCTGGCGTTCGCACGACCCGGCCAGACGATTGTGCTTACCGTTCCCATTTACGGCGGAACGCAGCACTTCATTCAGGATTTCCTCTCGACATTCGGAATTCAAAACGTTGCCGTTCCCGCCGGCGACACCGACGCGATCGACGACGCGATTCGCAGTGCTGAGAATGTCAGCGTCGTGCTCATCGAAACGCCCGCCAATCCGAACCTGCGCATGACCGATCTCGATCGCGTGGCCGAGGCCGCAGATTCCGTGCAACCCCGGCCTATTGTAATGGTCGACAACACGCTGATGGGTCCGACGTTTCAACACCCACTGCTACATGGCGCCGATCTGTGTCTCTATTCGGCTACGAAGTATCTGTCCGGCTTCAGCGACATGATCGCGGGCGCGGCGATCGCCGCCGATTCGGAATGCGTGCGCAAAATGCGCGGGCTGCGCGGCTTATTCGGCAACATCCTGCAGCCTGACGAGTGCTGGATGCTCGACGGCCGCCTACCGACTGTCGGCCTGCGCATGAACCGCTCCAGCAAGAACGCCGAGCGCATCGCTTCCAGCCTTGCGCGCCATCCCAAAATCGAGCGCGTGCTCTATCCCACGCTGTTCGACGATCCCGATCAGAAACGTATCTACGAACAGCAGTGCGATTTTCCGGGCGGGATGATGTCGCTGGTGCTGCACGGCGGCAAAGCGGCCGCGTTCAATTTCCTGCGCCGCTTAAAGATTGCGAAGAACGCCGTGTCGCTTGGCGGCGTTGAGACGCTGGTCTGCCATCCTAAGACCACGACGCACTCAGGTTTTACGGCCGAAGAATTCCAGCAGGCGGGCATTACCGATGGTCTGGTACGCGTCTCCATCGGTATTGAAGACTGGCGCGATCTGCTGGCCGATTTCGAACAGGCGCTCGCGGGGGAGTGAGGCGTGAACCCGCGACAGGCCGCTCAACCGGCAACGCCGCCGGGGCGCGGCCCGCGTGTTGTCTACATTGACAATCTGCGCTGGGCGATGATCGTGCTCGTCCTCAGCATGCACGCCGCGGACACGTACAGTCCCCTCGGCAACTGGTATTTCGTCGACCGGACGCCACTGCCGGTAGGGGAACTGCTTGCGTTCGCCGCCTGGCAGATGTACCTGCAGTCGTTCTTCATGGGCTTGCTGTTCTTTGTCGCGGGCTATTTCGTGCCTTCGTCGTTCGACCGCAAGGGGCCGGTCCGTTTTCTGCGCGACCGCGCGTTTCGCCTGGGCCTGCCGGTACTGGTCTACATGTTCGTGCTCGGCCCCATTACCGAGTACTACATAGCCCACTCCTGGACGGTTCCCCACTCGTTCGCCCAGGAGTGGTGGCATCACATCGCGGACGGTGAAGTGCTTTCCGAAAACGGGCCGCTGTGGTTCTGTCTTGCGCTGCTGATCTTCTCGGCTGCGTACGCGGCTATGCGTGTGTTGCGGATTCGTGCCGTGCGCGTTCGACAAGCGCCGGGTACGGCAACGCTCGCCGGCTTTGCTTTATGCATGGCGGCGCTGACGTTCGCGGTCCGGCTTGCTCCGGATCGAACGCTTCTGAACATGCAACTCGGCGACTTTCCGCAGTATGTGCTGCTGTTCAGCGCCGGCATTGTCGCCGCGCACGGCAGTTGGTTGCAGCTCGCTCGGGAACGCTTAGCGTGCAGATGGGCGGCCATCGTTTTGCCTGCCGGCTTAGCCGCATGGCTCGCCATCCTGGTTGCCGGCGGTGCGCTGCGCGGCAATTCCGCCGCTTATTCCGGCGGCTGGCATTGGCAAAGCGCGGCG
>JAICMB010000038.1 GCA_025929455.1 Bryobacteraceae bacterium
CTGGCAACTTCGTTTCGTTGCTCAATGTCCGGCAAGGCGCTATTTGGCCGGCTTCGCGCACGCGCGCTGGTAATCAGCGGCCAACTTCTTCGTGATCTTATCCACAACATCCGCGCTCGCGCCCATGAATTTCGCACCGGTGCTTTCTTGCGTAGTGGCCCAGATCACGTCGCCGTCTTTCGTGACCAAGCGAACCGTCGCGACCGCTTCGTGCTTGCGCTCTTCGATGCGGCTGTTCTCGTTTTCGCCCACGCCGAACGAAGTGTAGGACCGGTTCGACCGTGAACTGCTGGACGACGTCGTGCCGGGAAGACTGAGCTGCGAGTGCGCGTTGATGCTATCGGACGACTGGTGAAAATCGGTATAGACCTGATCCTTCCCCGCGCCGCGCAGCACGGCGTCGGCCTTGTGCTCGTCTTCGGTTATGACGAACAGCCGCGTCGTCTGTAGGCCGCTGATGAGCATCTCGCGAAGCTGCGCGGCGGATTCGCCGCCAGTCAACACGTCGACGAAGATGCGCCGCACGCCCGCAAGCTGCTGCATGCTCTCCTGCTCGGGAGAAGGCTCCGCGGCGGCGGTTTGCGCGGCCCCCGGACCCTTCTTCGGTTCGAGCGGAGAGGCCGTGGCTGCCAGGGCAACGGCGAACAGGACACCAGCGGCTCTCATCCCTTCCCCGCTTTCCGTGCTTCTTCGTCTTGATAATCCACCTTGCGTCCGGTGCGTGCCTCGAGGCTCACCAGCATGGTGCGGATGTCGCCTTTGCCGACGCGGAACACCATCGCCTGTTGTTTCCCGTCCTCATCCTGGTAGCCGATTGTGAGGAAATGCGCGCGCTTTTTGCTCAGCACGAAAATCGGCGAGATGAGCACCGCAGCGAGATACCGGCGGTCTGCCTTCTGCCCGTACTCGAGCAGGTTGATACGCTCGTACGGCACGCGCCACTGCGCCTTGCCGGAATAAAAGACGAAGTACTGCTCGTCGGTGGCCTGCACGGTCCCGCTGCAGCCGTCGGGATTTTCGGTTATGGTGCCGCCCACTTATTCGGCGTGGCCACCGCGTTTGCCGGCCGCAAACGCAACGACGCAAGGGACGGCGAGGCCCAGGGCACCGAGGGCCAGAAAGCGAAGCGCACGTCTGCGCGGTGTCATACTGGTTTGTAGTTTCGTTGGGGGGCAAGATTTCTCATGCGAGCTTCCCCCGGCAGCGCTCTGTTCGCCGAATTTTCGCCGGCAGGACGGGGCGCGACGCCACACCCGGCGGTTCACGACTCGTTCGAGTCCTGCGTTCCGGGCGTGTTTGCCATCGGTGACCTGCCCGCGGCGAGTGTACGTGGCAGCGCCAGGTGGGCATCGATGTGACCGCCTATGCCGTGCGCCACCAGGTGAGCGGTCGACTTCGGCGTATCAGATGGACGTGCTGAGCTCTCACGAAGCGCGCGCCGCCGCGCACGGACTTGTGCAAATCGCCACGCTCTGAGACGGGCACATATACCGGTGCATCCAAACTAAGTAGTGATCCAGCATCTCAAATTTGCACGGCGCTTCGGCCCGGAGCTGTTGCGGCGCTATCGGGCGGACTCCCGGCGAGTTATCGCCCCCGCTCCGCGCCGTCCGCATCCCGAGCTGTGGCCCGACCGCGGCCTGTTCGCGGCGTGGTTGGGGCATAGCTCCGTTCTGATCAAGATCGATGGCTTCACGATCCTGACCGATCCCGTGCTGGGCGACCGCTGCGGGCTGACGCTGGGGCCTGTTACAGTCGGCCTCCGCAGGCTGGTGGCGCCCGCGCTCTCGGTTCCCGAACTGCCCCGCCTCGATGCCATTCTGCTCTCGCACGCGCACATGGACCACTTCGATATACGCACGCTGCGGCGATTGGAAAACGCGGGCACTACGGTCGTAACCGCGTCGCGCACGAGCGACCTGCTGCGCGCGCGCCGCTACCGCCACGTACAGGAGCTGCGCTGGCAAGAAAGCGTACAGGTAGGGCCCGTTCGCATCGAGGCGGTGGAAGTGCGGCACTGGGGCGCCCGCATGCGCAGCGACACCTATCGCGGCTACAACGGGTATTTAATCGAAGGCGGCGGGCGCAGGGTGGTGTTCGCGGGCGACACCGCTGCCACACGCACGTTCGCACGGCTCCGCAGTTCGCGGCCGGTCGACCTCGCAGTTCTTCCGATCGGAGCCTATAACCCCTGGGCGGCTGTGCATTGCAACCCGGAAGAGGCGGTCGCCATCGCCGACGACTGTGGCGCCGCAGCGCTGATGCCGGTGCACCACCAAACGTTTGAACTAAGCCGGGAGCCGTACTACGAGCCGATCGAACGCTTCACGCAGGCGGCCGATGGGCGGATCGTGGTGAGCGAAATCGGCGGAGAATGGGCCGCATAAAAACCGAACGCCCGCAGCGGCCGCTGCGGGCTTCCGACTTGCAGTGCTTTGCCTTCGGTTAGTGCTTATGGAACCGGCGCACTCCAGCGAGCCCCAGCAAACCCGTCCCGATCAGCAAGAACGCCGTCGGTTCAGGAATTGTAGAGGTTGAAGTGGTCGGCTGGAACGACGCGATCGTCGTAACGCCGCCATCGATGACGTTTACTTCGCCCGCAGTCCACGCCTTCGCATCGGTCTGAATAACCAGGACGATCGAGTTCGACCCCGGCGCGATCAGCTGCGTTAGAGGGGCGTTGAAGCTGAAGCCGACCACGTCGTCCGAAACACGGTCCACCAACTGCGGAGACGTGCCGCCCGCTGTAAACGAACCGCCGATGCTGCCACCGTTCGGAGTGATCCCGACATCTGTTTTAAAGCCGGTGAAATCGATGGCCGTGAAACGTCCGATGGAATCCTTCGATGACGCGCTGTTGAGGACCTGATAGACGAACGTCAAATCGCCAGCGCCGAAGATATTCGTGGGATCGCTGTACACCGCCGAATTCACAGTCGCCGTGACCTTACTGTTGGAGCTCGTCTGGGTTACGCTCATGGACGTAAGCATGGTCGGGCAATCCGCCGATGACGTACAGAACACGAAAGTGTCCGGAGTAAAAGCGCCCGGACCAGGGGTCAGGACCGTCGCATTTCCGACGGCCAAAAAAGCTAGGCAAATGACGCAGGCCGCAAGTACCGCACTGCGCCTAAAACGAAGCATATGCATTTATCCTCCTCCGTAAATCTGACTACCGCTACGTAGCCGCTAGCCTTATCTTGGTACAAAGCAAACCCTAATGCAATAAGAAAATCACCCTAGAGGGGGTTTGGCGTTTCCACCTAACCGTTAAGTACCGAAATAAGAGTAGTGTAGATTACAGTACTGGGCCATTTGGCCCGTATGAATTTTCATATTCGGCCGGAGACAATCACGCCGACGAGCCTACTGTTTGTTAGCACGACATAGTTTGACCGCCGTTGTGTTTCAGTCGGCAGACCCCTGCGGGCGTGAACGCGCGGCAACGGCGCGACGACATTCTAGCCGTATCCGCTTACCGCTGCAGTTGTTGATCAGCGGCGTGGCGGCCCGAAAAGGATGTTTGTGCGCGCATAGTACCGTGCGACTCGCGGTTCTGCTAACCACGCGTAGCGGCTCGGGCGCTCGTAGTGTGCCTGAGTGCGGCTGGAGATCGCACATCAAAACTGCCCAAGGAGAAGTAATGGTGCGAACCTTCCGCATTCCCAGTTCCTGCTATCTGCCTCTATTGTCAGCTCTTGTAGGAGTTTCCGCCCTCTCTGCACAGCCGTATGCGTATGTCGCTAACGGCGGAAGCAACAACGTCGCGAGGGTTAATCTCGGCGCGGGATACGTGACCGGATCTGCCAACCTGCCGCCGGGGCCCGCCGGCATCGATATCACGCCCGACGGGAGCACGCTGTACATCACGTCGGTCAACAACAACCTTGTAACTGCGGTGAGCACGTCCTCGCTTTCCGCCGTTGCGACGATCGGGGTTGGTTCCAGCCCCATGCAAGTTGCCGTAAGTCCGGACGGAACGCTGGCGTATGTTTTGAGCCAAGGGTCCAACCAGGTCTCCGTCATAAACACCGGATCGAATAAACTTGCCGCGAACATTCGGGTCGGCAATCATCCCACGGGCGTCGCGTTTAGTCCAGACAGCAGCCGTGCGTATGTCGTGAACGCCTGGTCGGGCAATGTGTCCGTGATCGACACCTCGGCGAACCAGGTCATCGATACCTTTCAGTCCGGAGTGGCGCCGCAAGCCATCGGCGTGACGCCCAATGGACGCATTTATGTGAGCGATAGTGCACGCAACACGGTGAACGTTCACGATCCCTCGGGGAACGTTATCGGGTCGGTTTCGGGGTTCGCGGCGCCGGTCGCGGTAGTGAGCTCGCTGCGCGGATCCTATGTATACGTCGTCAACGAGAACGCCGGCACCGTTTCCGCCATCGATACGGGCTCAAACAGTATCGTCGCGACAATACGGGTCGGCATGCTGCCGAGCGCGGCGGCGGTGAGCACCGATGGATCGCAGCTTTATGTGACAAACCAGTTCGGCTTCTCCGTATCCGTCATATCCACCCAGAGCAATTCGGTCACAAACACGATTTCGAACGTCGGCGTGTATCCGCTGGCGATCGCGACCATTCCGGGTTCGCGCCAACCGCCGACCCCGACCTGCAGCTATTCGGTCTCCGGCGACACGTCTTTCGGAGCCAATGGCGGCTCGGGCACACTCACGGTGACGGCCTCGTCCTCGAACTGCAACTGGAACGCGTCGACCAACGCATCGTGGGTGAACATTACCTCGGTCGATGGAAACGGCAGCGGCAGCGTTTCTTTCCAGGTCGCCGCTAACGGGCAGTCTTCCTCGCGCTCCGCGACGGTGAGCGTTGCCGGCCAGAGTGTCACGATCTCCGAAGCCGGCGCGAGCCAGTCCTTTGGAGGCGTGCACATCAACTGCGGCGGGCCCGGGTTTACAGACTCCAACGGACGCGTATGGCAGGGCGATAACGGTCACAACTACAGCGTCACGCTGGCCGGTATCGCGGGAGCCGATGTTCAGGCCATCTACCAGAAGAGCGCCTATTCCACCGGCACGCTGTCCTACCAGTTAAGCGTTCCGAACGGATCCTACACCATCAAGCTGCGCTTCGCCGAGACCTATCTCTCTAGACCGGGTCTGAGGGTGCTGAACGTCTTCGTGAATGGGAATCTTGATCGAGGCGGACTCGACGTCGGCGGCCAAGCGGGCCCCAACACCGCGTTGGATCTGACCTTCCCCGTGTCCGTAAGCAACGGACAGGTCAACGTCGATATCGTTCCGGTAATCGGAAGCGCGATGCTCAGCGGGATCGAGATTTACTAAACCGCCAAATCGAACGGACAAGGCCGGGGCGCTGCGGCGCTCCGGCCTTTTTTATTGCCTCGTAGAGGAATGCGTGGGTCACTGATGCGGTCGATCGGTGCCCGGAAAGCTCGGCTCGCGCAGCCGGCGAACCCGCTGGCGGATAGTGGCATGGGCTTTTTTCGTAATCGCCCCCGATGCACAGTCCAGGGCCGTTAGGAGGTGCCAAAAGTCTCTCTTGGGGTATACTAAGAGCCCCAGACGTGAGATCACCGTGACTGCGAGCCGAGTGGCTCCTCTTTCTCTCGACTCGCACGTCTCGTGCAGTGGGCTGAATGAGTCGCACGCCACCGATTTCGTTTCGAAAGGCCAGCCTCTGGTTTCTGCTGGCATCCTCGTTTCTGCCAGTGGCGCGTGCTCAGTATGTCATCGACTCCTGGACCACCGAGAACGGCCTGCCGCAGAACTCCGTCTTGTCGATCCAACAGACTCTGGACGGGTATCTCTGGTTCACCACATCCGACGGCCTCGTGCGCTTCGATGGCGTGCGTTTTACGGTCTTCAACAAGGGCAACTCGCCGGGGCTGACGACCAACCGTTTCCGCAGACTCTTCGCCGACAAAGATGGCACGCTTTGGGCCTGCACCGAAGACCAAGGCCTGGTGCGCTATCGAGACGGGCACTTCCGGGCGGTGGCGACAGCCGACGGGCCGGCGCACGACCTTCTCCGGCGCGTCCAGCGGGATGTAGACGGCTCGCTGCTGATTGAGAATGGTTTGGGGGCGTCGCAACATTTGCGCGACGGGCGACTCATCAACGACCCACACCCGGACTCTGAGCCATACAATATTTATATCTCGCCGAAGGGCGCGCGCTGGGATCTCGATCGCACAAGGCTCCGCCTCACGATGAACGGGCATCAAACAAGTTATCAGTTGATGCACGGGATCCGGCAGGGTTTAGGTGTGGTGGATGCACAGATGGAGGAGACACCCGACGGGGCGCTTTGGCTTTCGGTGACCGGCGGCCTGTATCGACTGAAGGATGGCGTGGCTACCGCTTATACGGCGAAAGAGGGCACGCCGAAAAGCCCAATCTGGGCTATGACACAGGATCAGACCGGTGTGGTAATCGCTACGTTCCGGCCGGTATGGCCGCGCGCATAAACGCGCCCACGTCGTGCCGCAGTTTGTCCAGCATCTGCGTATCGATGTAGAACATGTGACCGGCGCGATAGAACGCCATCGTGACATTGCCGTGCATCGCGGGATCGAGACCCATGTGATTCAGCGTGTACTCCGCCGCGTAATACGGCGTCGCCAAGTCGAAATAACCGGCTCCCACGAACAGCTTCATATAAGGATTCTTCGCGAACGCGCTGCGCAGCGCCGTGGCGGTTTCAGCATAGCGGTTCTGCCGACCCCAGTCCCAGCCTGTCACGCCGCCGCCCAGGATGTAATAGTGACGGTCCGTTTTGTATCCGAGATCTTTGCGGACGTACTCACCCCAGAGCTGCGTATACGGCGGACGGACCGCGGCGATGCTGGGATCGAACTCGGGAAACTCGCCGGTGTTGCGCGGCGAGGGCCCGGTGATGCGTCCGTCGATACGCCCGACCGTGAGGTGCTGCGAGCGCAGAAGTTCACGCGTGAAGTGCTGGATCTCGATGCGGAGGTCGTTGTCTTCTATAAAAGTTTTAGGCAGCCCGGTGAAGCGTACAAGTTGGTCCGCGACGCGCTCGCGTTCGGCGGCGGGTAGACGATCGCCTTGCTCCAGCGCATGCAGATACTCGCCGGACGCAAACGTCTCGACCTGATGCAAGGTGGTCATGAGATCGGCTTGCAGGTCGGCGGGCAGCCGCTTGTGGTACCAGGCAATTGCCGTATAGCTCGGCAGGTGCAGCACGGGCGCAAGATCGTTCCCCTCCGCGAAGCTGACCGTCTGAAAATTCAGAATCGTCGAGATCAGGATTACACCGTTAAACGCGATGCCCTGCTCGATCAGGTGTCCGGCGAGCCCGGCCGCGCGCGTCGTGCCATAGCTTTCTCCGGCTAAAAACAGCGGCGAGCTCCAGCGTTCGTAACGTGTCAGATACAGCCGGATAAACTCGCCCACCGATTCGATATCGCCTTTCACGCCCTGGAACTTCTTATTGAGGTCGGGGCGTACCGCGCGGCTGTAGCCGGTACCGACCGGGTCAATAAATACGAGGTCCGTTTGATCGAGCCAGGTCTCCTGATTGTCTTCGAGATGATACGGCGCGGGCGGCATACCGCCGTAGTCCAGCATGCGCACGCGCCGCGGACCGATGGCCCCCATGTCCAGCCACACCGACGACGAGCCGGGTCCACCGTTGAAGGCGAACGTCAACGTTCGATGCGCGCTGTTCTCGACGCCGTCGAGCGTATACGCGACGAAAAACATGTGCGCCTCGAGCGTGCCCTGCGGGTCGCGGATCGGAAGCATGCCCGTTGTGGCGGTGTAGTTGATAGTTTGCCCGTGCAGTTGAATGGAGTGATGCGTTACGACGGGCGGCTCTTCCGGTTTTTCCGGCTCGGGCTTCTGAGGTTTTTCGGGAGGCTTAGGCGCCGCCGGGTTCGCGGGCGCAGTCTGCGCTGCTGGCGCGGGCCGGCGTTGATCTGCTTGGGGGCTGAAGAACAAAAGCAGCGCTACGGGAGCGGCAATAAGCATTTGTTCTCAGGTTACGCGATTAGGCCGTATGCGCCGCAAGCTCTTCTGAAAGACGCTCCCATTCAGACATCATGGCGTTCAGCTCGTTGCGCCGGCTTTCGAGTAGCTGCGCAACGCGCTGCGTTTCGCTCGCACTTTCAAAATTCGCAAGCTTCGATTCGCATTCGGCAATGTCCGACTCCGCGCGCGAAATATTGCGCTCCAGTTCGTCGCAGCGGTCGCGGAGTTGTTTGAGCTTGAGCGGATTGACGCGTTTGGCGGGCGCGGCCGGCTTGGGCGCGGGCTCGACGGGCACCGGCGGTATCACGTCGTGCCCATTCAGGTTGATGTCGAGCGGCTTGCCATCCTTGCGCCACAGGTAATCTTCGTAATTACCCGGAAACGCGTGCACGCCGCCATCGCCGACTTCGAAAACGCGCGTGGCGAGATTGTCGATGAAATAGCGGTCGTGCGATACGAATACCACGGTCCCGGTGAAGCCGCGCAACGCGTCTAGCAACACGTCTTTCGCGCGCATGTCGAGGTGGTTGGTGGGCTCGTCTAAGAGCAGGAAATTCGATGGCTGCAGCAGCATGCGTGCCAGCGCGTAGCGGTTGCGCTCGCCGCCCGACAGCACGCCGATGCGCTTGAACACGTCGTCTTCCGAAAACAGAAAACAGCCCAGCAGATTGCGCAGCTCCGTAGTGCCGCGCGGCGTGACGGACGCCAAGTCGTCCAGCATGCGCGCGTCCGGATCAAGTTCTTTGTATTGATCCTGCGCAAAATAATCGACCTGCACGTTGTGACCGAGCTTCATTTCACCGGCCGATAGCGGCTCGCGTCCGGCCAGCAGTTTAATTAGCGTCGACTTCCCGGCCCCGTTGACGCCTACCAGCGCGATGCGCTCGCCACGCTCGATGAGGAAATTGACGCCGCTAAAAACGTCCTTTGTGCCGTAGCTTTTCGCGACACCGGTGAACTCGGCAACCACACGCCCGCTGGCCTTCGGCTGCGGAAACGTGAAGTGTATCGTTTTCTCTTCGGGCGGAATCTCAATGCGCTCGATCTTGTCCAGCTCTTTTATGCGGCTCTGTACCTGCTTGGCCTTGGTGGCCTGATACCGGAAGCGGCTGATGAACGCTTCGAGCTGCTGAATACGGTCCTGCTGGTTCTTGTACGCCGCCTCGAGTTGCGCTTTACGCTCTGCCTTTTGCGAAAGATACTTCTCGTAGTTGCCGGGATAGAAGAATACGTGCTTGTTCCAGATCTCGACGATCTTGTCGACTGTGACGTCAAGGAAGTAGCGGTCGTGCGAGATGAGAATGAATGCGTTCGGATAGGACGTCAGATAGCTTTCGAGCCAGTTCCGCGCTTCGAGATCGAGGTGGTTGGTGGGCTCGTCGAGAAGCAGCAGATTCGGTTTCTCGAGTAGTAACTTGGCGAGCGCAATGCGCATCTGCCAGCCGCCCGAAAACTCTTCGGTTCGCCGCAGCCAGTCCTCCCGCGAAAAGCCGAGCCCGGCGAGTACGGTGCCCACCTGCGCATCGAGCGCATATCCATCGCGCGTGCGGAACTCGCTTTCGAGCCGATGGAAGCGGTCCGCCACCTGTAGGTACTCCGCTCCCGTGGGATCGAGCTCCGCCATGCGGCGCGTGAGCGTTTCCATCTCGACCTCCATGTCCTGCAGGTCGGCGAAAACGGACATGCACTCGGCGAACACGCTGCGGCCGGACAGCGACAGCCCGTCCTGCGGGAGGTAGCCGCGCCGCATGCCCTTCATAGCATTGACGGAGCCGTAGTCGAGCGATTCCAGCCCAGCGAGCGCCTTCAACAGCGTTGTTTTGCCTGTGCCGTTGGCGCCCACCACACCGGCCCGCTCGCGGTTGGTAATCAGCCAGTCGAGATCTTCAAAAAGCAATTTCGGGCCGAAACGTTTGCCAGCCCCGGAGAACTGAATCATGTTGGAAAACTTTGTGCCGTCGCGGCGGCGGCAGACGAAGAAAACGCGCGCAGGCGCTCTAGCTTTTCTGATGCTGCGCCGGAGTCGATGGACTCTTCGGCGAGCGCCACCGCATGGACCGGTGTATCGGCGAGGCCTGCCGCCATGAGCGCGGCAGCGGCATTTACCACCACGATGTCGCGATGCGGCCCGCGCGCCCCGTCCAGAACCCGCCGGGCGATATCTGCGTTCGCGTTGCGGTCGCCGCCGGCCAATGCATCGAGGTTCGTCTTATGCACGCCGAAATCGCGGGGCGTCCAGGTGTGCTTGCGCACCTCCGCGCCGAGCACCTCGAACACCGTAGTCGGCCCGCAGGTCGATATTTCATCGAGGGAGCCCGCACCGTGCACGATGAAGGCGCGCTCCGGCTCCAAGCCCGCAAGCGCCCGCGCCATCAGTTCCGCAAACTCCTCGGATGGCGCACCGATCAACTGCCGCCGCGCGCCCGCTGGGTTCGACAACGGCCCGATCAGGTTGAATACGGTGCGCATCTTGAGTTCCATCCGTGCCGGCTGCGCGTGCCGCATCGCCGGATGCATAAGAGGTGCGAATAGAAACCCGATTCCGATCTCACGGATGGCGGAGGCTGCGCGCTCGGGCGCGAGCGCCACCGTGAGGCCCAGTTCTTCGAGAATGTCCGCGCTGCCGCACTGGCTCGAAAACGACCGGTTGCCGTGTTTGGCCACGCGCACGCCCGCGCCCGCCGCCACAGATGCCGCGATCGTCGAAATATTGAATGTGCAAGCGCCGCCGCCGGTGCCGCAGGTGTCTAGCAAACCGTCGCCGGCATCCACCCGCGCTGCCCGCTCGCGTAGCGCGCGCGTGAAGCCCAGCAACTCGCCGGCGGTCTCGCCCTTCATCCGAAGCGCTACGAGAAACGCCGCAATCTGCGCGGTCGAAACATCGCCGTTCAGGATGGCGAGCATGGCGTCGCGCGCGTCGGCCGCGCTCAGGTGCTCGCCCGCCGCGACGCGGTGGATGTACTGCAACAGCATCGGCTAACCGTTAACGGCCGCTCCCAGTTCGTCGAGCACACGCGCTAACTCGGCGGCGGGGTCCGCCGCGCGCGTGATCTGGCGGCCCATGACGAGATAGTTCGCGCCCGCCGCAAGCGCCGCTTCCGGTGTCGCGATCCGCTTCTGATCACCCGTATCGGCGCTTTGCGACCGTACGCCCGGCGTGACCAGCAGCGTCTTTGGACCCGCGGTGGCCCGCACGCGCGCCGCATCTACGGGCGAGCAGACGATCCCATCGATCCCGCAGGCCACCGCATTGCGTACGCGCAGCTCTATCAAATCCTCAACACGGCATGGATATCCCATGCTGCGCAAATCCTGTTCGTCGAAGCTGGTCAGGACAGTTACGGCCAGCAGCTTCAGCGCGCTGCCGCCGCGACCCTCTACGGCCGCCCGCATCGTCGCGCTGCTCCCGTGTACGGTGAGAAATTCGACGCCCGTCCGCGCTACCACAGCCGTCGTGCGCTTCACGGTCTCGCCGATGTCGTACAGCTTCAGATCGAGAAATATGCGTTTGCCGCGCGCGAGCAGCTCGCGCACGAACGCGATGCCCTCGGCCGCGTACAGCTCCATGCCGACCTTATAAAAGCCCGCGGCCGCGCCCAGCGCGTCGACCAGCGCCAGCGCCTTCGCCGCATCGTCGAAATCGAGCGCGATAATAACCGGATGATCGGCGTCGCTCATAGAACTCGTAGTGGTGTCCCTTCCTTGGCTAGCACGCGGCCGATCGCGAACGCGCCCGGAAACGCCTGCTGAAACGCCGCGGCATCGGCAGCGTCCATCGAGATCAGCAGTCCACCGGACGTTTGCGGATCGTATAGCAGGTCGCTGACTTCCTCCGCGCTCTCGACGCAGCCGGACACAAACTCGCGGTTATTGCGCAGCCCGCCGGGGATAGCGCCCGCGCGCACATAATCCGCCGCCCCGGGCAGCAGCGGCACCGCTAGCGCTTCAATCTCTATTGTGACCTCGCTGGCGGCGGCCATTTCGCGCGCGTGCCCCAGCAGGCCGAAACCCGTCACATCCGTGCACCCGTGCACCTCGAAGGCGAGCATCGCCTCGCACGCCGTGCGGTTCAGCGTCACCATGGATTCCGTCGCCGCAAGCACATCCTCCTCGCGCGCCATTGCCCGCTTGAGCGCAGTCGCGACGACGCCGGTGCCAATGCGTTTGGTGAGCAGCAGCACGTCTCCGGGCCGCGCGCCCGCATTGGTCAGAATGCGCTGCGGGTGGATCGTGCCCGTCACTGCGTAGCCAAACTTTATGTCCTCATCGGCGACGCTATGGCCGCCCAAAATCGAGCACTCCGCCTCACGCATCTTCTCCGCGCCGCCGCGCAGAATTTCGCCGAGCACTTCGATGTCGTCCGCCGCCGGCCACGTCAACACAGACAGCGCCGAAACCGGCCGCCCGCCCATCGCGTACACGTCGCTCAACGAATTGGCCGCCGCAATCGCGCCAAAGGTATATGGGTCGTCCACAATGGGCGTGAAAAAGTCGATCGTTTGCACCAGCGCCAACTCCGGCGTGAGTTGATACACGCCCGCGTCGTCGGCCGTGTCGAAGCCGACCAGGACATTCGGATCCGCCCATCGCGGTATGCGCTGGAGCACCTGGTCCAAAACCTTTGGACTGAGCTTGGACGCTCAACCCGCGGCTTTGGCTTTGGCGGTCAGCCGGAAATCCGTGCCGGTCATGGGACTTCCAGAGTAAC
>JAICMB010000523.1 GCA_025929455.1 Bryobacteraceae bacterium
CGGTCCGCTGGTCTGAAGGCAGATTGCCGTCGGCGATGCGGTCCGGGCGTGCCGCACCCGTATTGGCCGTGCTGGTGCCAAGACTCGGCGTGAACGGAGTGCCACTGTGGACTGTCAGGATACCGTTGACCTGCCACCCGCCCAGAGCCGCGTTCAAAAACCAGTTATCGATATTGACAGGGCGTCCGTGTCCGAACGGAAGCTCATAAAGCGCGCTCGTGACAAAGCGGTGCCGCATGTCGGCCGTTGATAACCCGCGCTCCGCGGCGACATTAGTGGCATCGCGTAATGACAGGTCGCCGACCAGTGACTCACCTCCGATATCGAGTGTCTTGCTGTAAGTGTAGGAAGCAAGCAACGAAAGACCATGGGAATAGCGGTGCTCCAGCCGCGCTTCCAGAGCGTTATAGCTCGACGTGTCCATACCCGACGTGTAGTTGACATCGCCAAGGCCTTGATACGGCCGGCGCGACGCGACCGAGCCAGGACCGGCAAACGGAGAATTGATGTTAAAGGTCACGGCCAAATCGTTGCCTTTGGTGCCAACGTAGTTCACATCCAAAATCGTCCCGCGTATCTGATGCTGAATGCCGAAGCTCCAGTGATATACGTACGCCTGCGGCATATTCTGCGCCCAGGTACTTAGCGTTGCCGCCGAGATATTCACGTTCTGTCCGATCGCATCCGCCGGAAAACCGGTGCTGAGACCGAGCAGCGGATGAATCTGGTCCGTCGTGTACGTGGTGCTTTGAAAAAATGGAGGATTGGCGACCAGGCGCGCCGACGCGCCGATGGCCGGATCATCCGCGAAAAACACGCCCGCCCCGGCGCGGATCACGGTGTTGGAGGCGGCCTGATAGGCGATGCCCAGTCTCGGCGCAAAGTTATTCGTGTCAGTCTTCATCAGCGAACGCGTGCCCAACCCGCTCGGGATGGTTTCGACCAGCGATGCCGGAAGTCCGGCGGGCGTTTGATTGTTCGGAAAGATCAGTTTTGCGTCGTTGGTAAGAAAATTCGCTTGCTGGTCGTGGCGTTCCACCGGCTGGGTCCAGAGTTCGTAGCGCACACCCAGGTTCAGTGTAAGGCGTGTCGTTACCTTCCAATCATCTTGGATGTATCCGCCTACATATCTGTATCGCAAATCTCCGCTGATTAAATTGCTGAGCGATGCACTAGCCGGGATGCCGAGCAGAAAATCCGCCATTCCCGACCCCGTACCGGCGGGCTTTTGCGGGTTCTGCGTAAAGGCGCCACTGAAGTTATATGACCCGCGGGCCGATGATGAAATACGGAACCAGCTTCTTACCCAACGGTAGTCGCCGCCGAACTTCAGAAGATGTTTCCCGTGCGTCCATGAAAGGTGATCTTCCGTCGTGATGACCTCGGAGATCTTGTCGTTCGGCAGGAACGTCGCTTCGCCAACGCCCGTAAATCCGGAGATCGTCATCTTCGGCAGGCCCGTGACTCCGGGTTGTACCGGAATTCCGTTCAGACCAAAGTCGCTGTCTATGTTGTCCTTGACAAACGGCTGCAAGAAGTCCTGGATGCGGTTATATCCCGCGCGAAACTCGTTCACGACCGCGGGGCTGAAGATGTGAGTCTCGCCAAGCGCCGCTCCGTTACCAACAGTATCTTTCGGCGCGATCTGGAAATTGCTGCTGCCGACCAGCGGAGGCGCAAACGGACCGTTGGTGATGGAGTTTCCGCCAAAGTAGCTGTATCGTGCAAAGAACGAATCCGCCTGCGTAATTTGCGTGTCTTCCTTGATGTCGATGCGGTTGGCGCGGTTCGTGTCGGTCGGGCTACTGACGTAGTTGTTGACCTTCGCGCCAGGCACGTTCGGCAACGGCTCCGCCGCAAGCAGCTTCAGTGCGGCGGGATCGAGCAGGTTAGTTGGAATGCGGTTGCCGGGAAACTGCGTGCGGACGAACGTCTTACCCGAAGGCGTTGACGTGTTCGGATTGTAAATCGGGGCCAGCCCCGCGAAGTTGCCCTCCCGCATGGCTGCGGTGGGCACGGTAGACACGTACGTATCGCCTCTGTTGACCCGCGTGCCTTCCCAACTGCCAAATAGAAACGCGCGGTTTTTGGCAATCGGACCGCCAATTACGCCGCCATACTGATTCTGCTGCAGCGCGGGCTTGGGCGTGCCAGCGGCCGCGAAATAGTCGCGCGCGTCGAACGCGTTGTTGCGGACAAATTCGAATACGTCTCCGTGGTAGCGGTTCGTGCCTGACTTAATAATGGCATTCACCACCGCTCCCGCCGAATAACCGTACTCAGCCGAGTAGTTATTCGTCTCAATGCGAAACTCCTGCAGCGCATCGATCGAGGGCTGTATGACGACGGGCGAGCTATTCTGCTGATCGACGATTTTGGCGTTGTTATCGACTCCGTCCAACAGAAAGTTATTCAACTGTGCGCGCACGCCGTTGGCGATAAAGCTTCCGCCCGGCGCTCCACGGTCGCCAGGCTTGGGTTCCGTCACGCCGGCCGACAATTTCGCAAGCTGTAGAAAATTCCGGCCGTTGAGCGGCAGGTCATTGATAGGTTTGGTCGCGATTAACTGTCCTGTCGACGCAGTGTCACTCTCGAGCAGCGGCGCCGCTCCTCTCACTTCGACCGTTTCGGTGGTGCTCCCGACCCGCAGTTTGAAATCGAGCCGCGCAACCTGACCGACCGTCAGCTCAACGCCGCTACGCGTGGTCTTGTCGAAGCCCTGTTTCGCAATCGTAATGCTGTAGTGGCCGGGCGGAAGGATGGAGAAAACGTAGTTCCCACTCTCGTTCGAACTGGCCTTCCAGTGGATGCCTGTATCGGTGTTTGCGACATCGAGCGATGCACCCGGCACTGTGGCGCCGCTCTCGTCAGTAATTAGCCCGGTAATCTCCGCGGTAGGTTGTTGAGCTACCGCACTCACGGCAAAGACAATGCCGATAGCAACGTGCGAGACAAGCAGCGAAATACGACGCACTCTGGACCCCCTGGTGTCCGGTTGATTGTACTCCGTGTGCATTATATCGGACGGCGTGAGCCGTTATCGCGGGCAGTTAGGCGCCGGTTACATTGCCGTTAGAGAATTTAGGGCCAGATGGCCGGTCATGCGGCGGTGGCGAAGTCGCGGAGGGCCTTCGCGGACTCGACGGCATCGCCGTATTGGTAGTCGCGGGCGTAGGCGGAGCGGTTGTAGCGGCGGATAAACTGCTTGATTTCAGCTACTTGAAAAACGAAGCCATCGGTTTGCGGGTCGTACGGTGCGGGGGTGTGGGACGCGTCC
>JAICMB010000614.1 GCA_025929455.1 Bryobacteraceae bacterium
CACAGCTTCGCGCTGCCGGTGGCGCGCCAGGGCTCTCTCGATTTTGACGGGAAGGTGCTCGCCACGTATCAGCCGCCGGACTACACCGTCAAAGGAAGGCTGAACGGCCGCGAACTGTCGTATTCGACCAAGCAGGTCGCGGTTAAGAACGTGAGCCTCGCGGCCAACGTCAACATGAGCCCGAAAGGACTCGCGCTCAGCAACGCGGATATTCGCGCGCTGGGTGGGAGCTTCCGCGGTTCCATCGTGCTGGATCAATTCAAAAACCTACGTGCGAGCGGCGAAGCCGACCGCCTGTCGCTGAAGCAACTCGCAGCCGCGCAGGGCGCCGGCAATCCGCGGATTAACGGGACCGCCAGCGGACCGCTGCAGATTGAGGCGCGCTTCGACAAGCGCGGCCTGCACGACGTGACGGCGCGCGGCAAGCTGAGCGTGACGCCCGCGCCTGGCGGGCTTCCGGTTGGCGGCGAGGTCGCGGCTGAGTACAGCGAGCGTACCGGGCAGCTGGTGCTTGGCAATTCCAACCTGCACTTTGGCACGACGCAGATCAACGTGAGCGGCACGCTTGGGAAGATGCTGGCCGTGCATGTCGTCTCGCACAATCTTGAGGATTTGATCTCCGCGCTGCCGGTCGTGGGTCAAAAAGCGCCTGTGTTACCGCTGAAACTGGCGTCTGGCGGCGCCGCCGAATTCGATGGCTCTGTAAGCGGGCCGCTCGCAAATGCCCAAGTGGCCGGAACACTTTCGCTGACACATTTCGTTGCCGGGAAATTCCCTTTTCAAAACTTGCAGGCGACCCTTACTGCGAATAAAACGAACTTGCAGGTGCAGCACTTTGCCCTTGCAGGAAAGGAGTTGCAGGCCGACGGCAGCGGCCGCCTCGCGCTCGTTAACTGGAGGCCGGAAGCAAACACGCCGGTATCCGCCGGCATCACGGTCCGGCAGGCCGGGCTGGCGCAAATTGTTGCCGATGAAGGATACAAATATCCAGTCTCGGGCACGCTCGCCGCGACTGTCGAGGTCGGCGGCGCCTGGGGCGCGCCGCGTGTCACCTCGCACGTGCAAGCGCGCGATGTCGTTGCCTACGGTCAGCCTTTCAGCACAGCATCTGCGGAGGTCAGCTATGCCGGCGATGCCCTTACGATATCCGATGGGCGTCTGCAAAACGGTGCGAGCCGGGTGGAGTTCAGCGGCGCTTACAACCACCGCGATACGGACTGGAAGACTGGGACCGCGCGTTTTGCGATCGATAGCGGCGGCTTCACGCTTTCGCACGTCAACGCGATTGAAAAATTGCAGCAGGGCGTGGCGGGACATGTCACGCTGCACGCCGCCGGCACTGCGCACATCGTAAACGGCGTGTTCGAGTTAGACACGCTGGCGAGTCAGGCGGAGGTGCGCAGCGCCGCGTACCAGGGCCGCTCGATCGGTAACATCGCGGTCGAAGCGAACACCAGCGGGTCGTCACTGCGCGTGCGCGCTACCGCCGACGTGCATGGCACGGTTGTGCGCGGCAGCGGCGAGTGGCGGCTTGGCGGCGATTATGAAGGCGAGGGCGACATCACGGTGCCGCGCACGTCGCTTGCCACGGTTGCGAGCTTTGTTCCCATCGCGCCGAATCCGCTGCCGTTCACCGGTTTCGCGGATGCGCGAGTACACATTCAAGGTCCGCTGAAAGATCTCGACCGCATGACGGCAGAGATCACGGTTCCGCAGTTCGAGATGGCGGCGAATCCGGGCATGCAGCCCAGAGGCGGCGCACGCGCGAGCGATCTCGTGCTTCGCAGCAGTGAGCCGCTCGTGGTAGACGTCACCACCAAAGGCGCGGTAATTCGCAGCGCGCGGTTTGCGGGTACGGACACGACGCTCGATGCAGCCGGACGCGTCGGGTTTACAGGAACGTCGCCGTGGGACCTGCGCGTGAACGGGTCGATCAACCTGGCGATCCTGCAGTTGTTCGATGCGAATCTGATCGCGTCGGGCCGTTCGAACCTGAACGCGGCGATACGTGGTGCCCTCGATGCGCCGCAATTGAACGGGCGTCTGGTCTTGCAAAAGGCGTCGCTGTATCTGGCCAATGTGCCGGGCGGAGTCGACAACGCGAATGGCGTGATTCTGTTCGATGGCAACCGCGCTACAGTGCAGCGGTTGCAGGCCGAGAGCGGCGGCGGCACCATCGAGTTCGACTCCGGCAGTTTCGTCGGGTTCGGCGGCGGCACGATTCTCTATCACGTGCAGGCCACCGCCAAACACGTGCGGTATCGGTCTGAAGAAGGCTTCAGCATAACTTCGGACGCATCTGTAAACCTTACGGGCACTCCGGAGAATAGCCTGCTTTCCGGCGCCATCACCATCGATCGCGCCAGTTTCAACCCGCGGACCGACATAGGAAGTCTGCTGGCGTCGACCGCCAAGCCCGTCTCGACGCCAACAGTGCCGAACGCGTACGTGCGCGGGATTCAATTCGACCTGCGCGTGCAAAGCGGCCAAACGCTCGAGATTCAGACCGCTCTGACGCGCGATATCGAGGCGGAAATCAATCTGCGCGTGCGCGGCGACGTGGCGCACCCGGTGGTGCTCGGCGCGATCAGCATCAACCAGGGCGAGATTGATTTCTTCGGCAACCGTTACAGCATCAATCGCGCGGAAGTGAACTTTTTCAATCCGGCGAGGATCGAGCCGACCATCGACATGGATTTGGAAACACACGTTCGCGCCATCACCGTCGATATCACGTTCACCGGGCCGCTCAATAAGCTGAACTTCTCTTACCGGTCGGACCCTCCGCTCGACAGCAATCAGATCATTGCGCTACTCG
>JAICMB010000106.1 GCA_025929455.1 Bryobacteraceae bacterium
AATTCGAGTATCTCGAACACTCCTTCGCAAAAGCGTTCCGGCACGCTGTTCTGATAAAAGTACCGTCGCAATTGGGACTCGTTGCCGCCCTGCGGCTGCGCGTTCGCCTGCTCTCGCTCGAAGCGCATTCAACGATGGTCGTTTTGATTCCGTTTGATCGCGCCAAGCGGTTCTTCGCCAACGCCGCCGTTTCCGTGGTGCCCGGTTCCACTGATCGTGAAGCAGCGGAAAAGGTTGCCACGTACTTGACGCACCGCTATATCAATCGCCGGCGCGCTCTACTCGCGCCGTGCGATTTCAACCGTACAGCGCCGGTCCTGAGAAGTCTGTGAAAATTCTCGTTTCCGCATACGCTTGCGAGCCCGCCAAAGGATCTGAGCCATATGTCGGCTGGAACTTGCCGCGCCACCTCGCGCGATATAACCAGATCGTTCTTCTGACCAGAGGAAATAACCGCGAAAAAATCGAAGCGGAACTAAGAAAGACGCCCACCGCGAATTTAACGGTCGCCTATTTCGACCTCCCCAAATGGCTTCGTTGGTGGAAAAAAGGCAATCGCGGTATTCACGTCTACTACTACCTCTGGCAAATTGGCGCGTATGCCAAGGCGCGACGGTTACACAAGCAGTTCGATTTTGACGTTGCGCACCACCTGACGTTTGGAATGGATTGGATTCCCAGTTTCTTGTGGCTCCTTCCCGTCCCGTTCGTATGTGGTCCGCTCGTTGGAGCAGAAACCGTGGCCCGAAGCTTCCGGCGGACGTTCTCGTGGGTTGCAATTGCACGCGAAAACGTTCGGGCCTGTGTGCGGCGCCTTGTGCAGTTCGACCCGGTTATGCGTATGGCCGCCCGCCGCACCGCCGTGGCGCTCGCGTCCGGGCCGCAGCTGCGCGAACGCCTAATCAAGTTAGGATACCGGGATGTCAGGCTGTGCGCCTCCGTTGCTATATCTCGCCGCGAAATCGATAGCGTGTCCGGCAACGGTGTCCGGCCCAAGAGCGGCCGCATGCGGTTCGTATGCGTCGGCAACCTATTTGCGTTCAGGGCATTTGACGCGGTCCTTGGAGCGTTCTCTTCCGTTCTTCGCGACGTTGATGACGCCGAACTGTGGTTTATCGGCGACGGTCCTGAGCGGCGCACACTCACGTCGAAAGCTCAACAATTGGGTGTCGCGCGGGCTGTTACGTTTTGGGGTACCGTTGCGCGCGATCGAGTATTGAAGCTGCTCTCTGACTGCGACGTTCTTGTGTATCCCTGTCTTCGCGGCGCCATTTCTATGGCGTGCCTCGAAGCCATGGCCGCCGGCCTGCCGGTCATCACTTTGGATATTGGCGGCACGGCGCTGCAAGTATCGGATCAAGCCGGAATACGCATTCCTGCCGTCAATCCGAATCAACTTACAGAAGCGCTCGCGGCCGCGATGCGTGGATTGGCAATCGATGCCGGCGCTCGCCTGCGCCTGGCGCAGGGCGCTCGTGAACGCGCGCGAGGTGAGTTTAGCTGGGAAGCCAAAGCCTCATTTATATCAGAGCTTTATACCGAAGTGGTGCAGCATCAGAGGCCGGAGCGGTACACCGCTGCCCAGGCACAGACAATTTAGCCGCAGTTCATTGCGGCACACTGCTTAATCGCGATTTTATGCCGTTCTCATGTCGGAGGAAAACACTTGCACGAAACGATTCGAAAATATCGGTATAGAGCCGCACGCGGGCCTCTCCACGCGCCGCTGGCATGGCTGCGCCACCGCGGCCTCGACGTCCGCGACGTCTATCTCGCGTCTTATCCGAGATCCGGCCAACACTGGCTTCGTTTTCAGCTATTCGAGTTGCTGACCGGCAAAGCAGCCGATTTTGACACGCTCGACAGCACGATTCCCAAAGTCGGCGAGCACGGTCGCGCGCCAGGGATTCTTCCGTCCGGCGGCCGCCTTGTCCAAACCCATGAACCTTGGCGAAAAGAGTACAACCGAGCGATCGTACTTGTTCGCGATGTTCGCGACGTCGTGCTCTCAGATTACGCATGGGACGAGTCGCTGCATCTCACGCGTCACTTCGACATATCGTCCTTTGATGAATATTTGCAGCCGTGGCTAAAAGGTAAAGTGCAGACCATGGGCAGTTGGCAGAATCATGTCCACTCCTGGCTTGACTGTCCCACCATTAAGCAGGACGAAGTGCTGATGGTCCGTTTCGAAGACATGCGCCGCAACACGGAAGATGCGCTGGCGCGTGTCATGGAGTTTTTCGGCCTCGCCGTTGACCGCGCCCGCATTGCCCAGGTAATCGCGAATAACACAGTCGACCGTATGCGCGCTAAGGAAGATGCATCGCAGAAGTACAACGCGCAACACCTCGGCCGGCGCTCCAGCGAAGAGCATCGCTTTGTACGCAAAGGGTCTATTGGGGGCTGGCGGGAGCGGCTGACCGAGTCGCAACTTCGGTTGATCGATGAATACGCCGGTGGCGCACTCGAGCGACTGGGATATCCATTAGGCACGGCTGTCATACGCGAGCGTGTGGCCAAATCGGCGGGCACTGCCGTTAGCTAAATGCTCAACACGTCCGGCGTAGCGCTTTTATCGATGTTCCTTCTACTGGGCGCCGGCCTGGCATGGGCAATGTCGTCGGACACGGGTACACTGGTGGCGCTGTTCGGGGCCGCCACGCTGGTCGCCGCACTTGCTCTGCCCACCGCGATAGCCAAACTGACCCGCAGCCTGCGGTCGGTATTTCGAGGGATAACATGGTGGCAGGTTCTATGGGCACTCATGTTCTTGAGTGGCCTCGTCTTCCGCGACCGGGGATACGAGGCTGCTGAAACCGAGCCCCTCGATTCCTGGGCACTGATTCGCATCGCGCTGATGTGCGCGACCGCAGTTCTATTACTCACACATTTGGCATTTGCCAGGCGCCAGTGGCTCGTGCACATGTTTCGTGGTCTGACCGGAGTGCTCGCCGCTTATTGCCTGCTGTCGCTCATATCTTCCGCATGGTCTGTTTATCCGTCCTGGACTGCATACAAATCCCTTGAGATGGGTGTGGATGTTGCCATGGTAGCCGCGGTAGTCAGCTCGGCAACTGGCTCGGGTAGTTATAAGCGATTATTCGACTGGACGTGGATGCTGGAAGGTCTGCTGCTAGCATCTGTGTGGGTCGGCGCCGTGGCAAAGCCCTCCGAGGCTCTGCTCCCCAGCTCTGGTCTGTTGAGCTTCCAACTCTTTGGAGTTATGCCGAACGTACACGCGAACACCATCGGCGAGATCGGTGCCGTTTTAGGCGTGGTCGCGTTCACGCGGATATTGTTGCGGCAATCGCGTTCGGAACGCGTCATGTACGGCTTCGTGCTGCTATGGGCGCTCACTTCGATGGCGCTGGCCCAGGCCCGGTCGGGCATTCTTGGGTTCGTCGTCGGCGTGTTCTGTATTCTGCTATTTTCCGGCCGCCGTCTCCTGGCGTCCCTTTTATCCATCGGCGGCTTCACAGTTTTCTCTATCCAGGCGCTCTCGCAAACAGTAACCGCCTACATGCGGCGCGGTGAAACCGAAACGGAACTGACTACCTTGTCCAGTCGCGTCGAGTGGTGGTCGTATGCGTGGCCGAAGTTTCTCGAGCACCCTTTTAGCGGTTATGGCGGATTCGCGGCGTCGCGGTTCTTTGTCATGGCCGAGTACCGCGTAGACGTGGCCGGTATACATAGCGAGTGGGTCGAAACAGCAGTTGGAACCGGCATCGGAGGCGTGCTGCTCGTGCTGGGTGTGCTCGTCGCCACGTGGCGGTATATCGTAGCCTCGATCCGAAGCTTGTCACCTCACCGGGCTGAGTATGCGCTGGCGCTGGAGGCTAGCGGAGTCCTCGCGGTATTGACGGTTCGCTCGATTTTCTCGAGCAGCCTTGTCTGGCATCCGCCAATTCTGTTCTTCACGATTGTCGCATTCGCTGAACACCTTCGTCTTGCGCGGCAGGCGAGTGCGGCGCGCGTTGTCACCTTCGAACGTTACGCGCCCGCGAACGCGGCGGTCTGATCATATACCGGACGCGTCCATTTTTCTACATGACACCTTGTGCGAGTTTACAATCGAACACTGATGTTGCGCCAGTGACAGCCCAAGTCGATGGAATCAGCCGGGAGGAGTGGGACAGCACCGTCGCGCAATTCGATGATGCCACGCTCATGCAGACGTGGTCTTACGGCGCGGCGCGTTGGGGAGATCGCAACCTGAGTTATTTAAGGCTGAAGCGAGATGGCCAAACGGTCGCCGCGGCTCAGGTCATAATCAGGCGGATTCCGTTCTTGAACTCCGGTCTTGCATATATCAAGGCCGGCCCCATGTGGCGAAGGCGCGAGATGCCCGCAGATCAAGATGCGTTGCGTCAGGTTCTAGCCGCACTGCGCAGCGAGTACGAAGTTAAGCGCGGCTTGTTTCTGAGAGTGTTCCCGTTCGATACTCACCATAGCGCGCCGCACCTGCGCAACACGTATCAGCACGAAGGCTTCACGCGCGACTTCAGTATCGGGAGACCCCGGACGGTCTACGTGGACCTCGCACACTCGCTCGAAGAGCTTCGGCTTGGTATGAAGCCGACCTGGCGCCGGAATTTGGTCTTGGCCGAGCGTAACGAGCTTACTATCGATCACGGGACCGGTATGGATCTGTTCGGAGTGTTCGAAAAGCTGTATCGCGAGATGCTGCGCCGGAAAAACATCGTAGGCGTAGTCGGCATTCACTATTATCGTGCAATGCAACAAACGCTGCCCGAGCCGTTCAAACTGCGAATCATGATCTGTTCGCATCAGGGCTGCCCCGTAGCTGGTCTCGCCGTTCCATGTCTTGGCAATACGGTTCAAAACCTGCTTGCCGCTACTGGCGACCAGGGTCTGCAGCTTCGCGCGTCATATCTGTTGCATTGGCGGATGCTCGAGTGGGCCAAAGCGAATGGCTTCCGCTGGTATGATCTCGACGTGACAGGTGATGCGTATCACGGAATTTCCCAATTCAAAACCGGTCTTGCCGGAAGGCTGGGCTGGGAGTCGGAGTACGCAGGCCAGTTTCATACGTGTGAAAATCTTATCAGCTACGTTTCCGTCATGACCGCCGAGCGCGCACGTGAAGTTGCGGCTCGAGCGCGCTCGAAGGCGGCGCGCCTCAAACGCTCCCGTCGGGACGATTCGTGAAGACATTTTCAAGGCTTAAATAGGAGAGGTTATGTTGCGTGCTGCAACTCAAATTCGCGTGCGCGCGCCGCACAGCGCCATTCGACTTTCGCTGCTGGCGAGAGTTCGCCGTTATGTTGGGGGCCTGATCGCCGGCTTGTTTTCGTGGTGATCTGACGTGTCGCACCGAACCTCCGGGCGGCTCTGTTTCCGTATTTTGCTCGCCTGTTTAGGGGCAATGGTGAGTGGAACGGTTGGACAAGCGCAGCACCGGATAACTCCTGATTTTTTCGGCATGGATGTCATTGATCCGAATACTTGGCCCAGCGCGCCAATCGGAGCCCTTGGCAAAGGCGCCGGCACGACATGGAGGTGTCTCGAGCCCGCGCGAGGCGTCTTCAACTGGTACGGGACCGATAAATTCGTCCGCGCGGCCACCCTGCACGGCGTAGATTCACTGTACACGTTCGACGCCACTCCGCAATGGGCCTCCACCCGGCCCACCGAGCAATGTTACGCGGGGCCGGTCGGATGTGCGGCTCCACCCGCCGATATTCGCGATTGGGAAAACTTCGTCACCGCGCTCGCAACTCGGTATCAAGGCCGCATCAAAATATATGAGCTCTGGAACGAACCCACGACACAGCTCGAGTGGTCCGGCACTTATGCCGACATGGTGAAGCTTGCGAGCGCCGCGTACTCCATTATCAAGACGCTTGACCCCTCCGCAATTGTCTTGACTCCCGCACCTTCGGCGCACGGATACCAGCCGCGCCAGATCACAAGCGCGTTTCAGGCGCAGTGGATGCAGGAGTATTTGAAAGCGGGCGGAGATGCATTCGCCGATGGGGCGTCATTTCATGCGTATCCCATTCCCGGTGCGTGCAGTCCCACGCTGGAGTGCGCCGGCGCCGCTCTCCTCAAACAAATCGATGAGTTCCGCCAGTCATTGCGCGGATCGCGCCTGGCGGATAAGCCGATATACGTTACGGAAGGCGGCTGGCGCACGGAAGCGGACCTGCCCGATCCCGCCGATCAAGTCGCATACGTTGCCCGGTGGTTCGCGCTGCTAGCGAGCTCAGGTATTGCGCGCGTATACTGGCACGCCTGGGATGACAACACGTGGGGCACCATGTGGGATTCCTCCAGCGGACTGCATAAGGCTGGGGTCGCCTATTCGATCATGCACTCCTGGATTTCCGGTGCAACCATCTATCCATGCACGAGCAATACCTCAGGACTGTGGAGTTGCGACCTGTTGCATCCAAGCGGCGCACATTCGCGGCTGGTGTGGAGCGCCTCCGGAACGCAGGACTATTCGCCGGAGCCACGATTCGTGCGGTATCGCGACCTGTCAGGCGGCGTGGGGCCAGTGCATTCTCCCTTGCTGATAGGCCCAGCGCCCATTTTGCTCGTGTCCAGATAGCACGCAACCGACGCGACAGGCATTGTTGTGAAAATTCTCGCCGTACACAACAGCTATCAGCAGCCTGGCGGCGAAGACGTAGTGTTCAAACAAGAGCAGGATCTGCTCCGGCGAGCCGGGCATACCGTTGTGACGTATGAACGGAGTAACTTTGAAATCAAGGCCAACCGGCTCGTTGTTCCGCTCGCCGACGTGAAGAACGCCGTCTGGTCTTCGCACTCACGCCGTTCTTTTCGCGCCGCGCTGATAGCGGAAAAGCCCGACGTCGTTCACGTTCACAATACGTTCGTCGTCATCTCTCCTTCGATTTTTTCGGTGTGCGCCGAGCACGACGTACCAGTCGTACACACGCTGCATAACTACCGCCTTTTTTGTCCGACGGCCACGTTTTTCCGAGATGGCCACGTTTGTGAGGAATGCGTTGAGCACGGCCTCTGGCGTTCCGTCCTCCACGGCTGCTACCGCGATTCGCGCCCTGCTACAGCCACAATCGCTTTGATGCTGGCCGTTCACCGCCGCCTGCGCACATGGTCGGACAATGTCGATGCATTTATAGCGCTGACGCAGTTCGTTCGACATAAATTCCTGGATTGTGGCCTACCGCCCGATCGAGTTTTCGTAAAGCCGAACTTTGTTTATCCTGACCCAGGCGGCGAACGCGCCGACGCCGGCGACTATGCGCTGTTTGTCGGACGCCTCTCGCCCGAAAAGCGCGTGAGCACCGTGCTTGCCGCCTGGGAACGCGTTAATGGCGAGGTTCCCCTTCGCGTGATTGGCGGTGGTCCGCAGCAACTCCATCTCCAGTCGGAAGGGGCGCGCCTGGGGCTAAACAACGTTCACTTTTGCGGCCAGCTTTCGAGAGAGCGCACCATCGCTGCCATGCAAGGCGCGCGGTTCCTGATCTTCTCGAGCGAGTGGTTTGAGAATTTCCCCGTGACGTTGGCCGAAAGTTTTGCGTGCGGGCTTCCTGCCATCGCTTCCCACCTCGGTGCCATGCGGGAAATAGTCGATGACGGCCGCACGGGTCTGCATTTTATTGCTGGTGATGCGCACGACCTCGCTCATAAAGTACGTTGGGCGTGGAATCATCCTGAAGAAATGCACCAAATGGGGGAGGCGGCGCGCGCCGAATATTTAAGCAAATATACCGCTGAAGCAAATTATCCGCTGTTGATGGACATCTATGCACGCGCAATCGCGCATCGGCGGGCGCACGCTGGACAAGGCACTCAGAACGTGAAGGCGGGCGCCGCAGCTGCGCATTCCGGGTGACGCCTATGGCGCGTTGGATGATTAAAGCGGCCGTTCAGAATGGCATTTCACTGCTCCCAGCGAGTGCTTCGTGGAACTATGTGTTCCAAAAATATGTCACGAAATCTATCGGCCTTGATGAAGATCGCCTGCGGATTAAGTTACGTTTCTATGCGGCCCGCCACATTACGAGTTGTTTTACCTACTGCGGCCGAAAATCGCCGGTGGTGCTCGAACTCGGCACTGGCTGGTACCCCGTCATTCCGATCGCATTTTATTTGTGCGGCGCTTCCACGATCTGGACAATTGATAACCGGCTGCTGCTGGAGAATGCCGCCATCCATAACACGCTCCGGCTCTTCGCCCGGCTCTGGCGCGCAGGTGAACTGGCTACGCTACTGCCGCATCTTGACGAGAACCGCGCTCGACAGTTGAACGAACTCGTCAACACCGGTGAGGCGGCTCGTCATGTCCTCGACGCTCTTAACATTGATACTCTCGTCCAGGATGCCAGATGCACGGCATTGGAGGACGCGAGCGTCGATTTCATTTTCTCCAATAGCGTACTCCAGGAAATCCCGCCGGCGGTGCTTCATGGCCTTTTCCATGAGTTCAGACGAGTACTGTCTGCCGAAGGGTGCATGAGTCATTACGTGAATATGGTCGAGCCCTATGCGACGTCCGATCCGTCGCTCACGCCCTTTCACTTCCTCCAGTACTCCGATCGTTCCTGGCGCATTTTGGATAACTCGGTTCATTCGCATAATCGTCTTCGCATTCGGGAATATCGCGCGCTTCACGGCGGCGCGGGTTTCGACATCGTCGAAGAGGACAATGAGCGCGGCGAGCGCATAGAGCTTGAGAGGGTTCGCCTCGCAAAACGATTTCAGGCCTACTCAACGGACGATCTCTTAGTGGTGAATACGTGGCTAGTGTCGCGTCCACAGTAGCAACGGCTGAACTGGCCCGCCGGCGAGCACGAGGGCAGTTTGCATGCCTTACGTATCACTTGATAGCCGAGTGCGATACCCAGTACTCACTATCGCCGTTGCACTTTCGCGCGCAGCTGCTTCACTTGCGTGCGGGCGGGTACACAGTTGAAGGCTTCGAGCAGCTCGAACGCCGCGTCGTTAAGCATGCCCGCCCTCCCGAGCGCTATGCCCTGCTCACCGT
>JAICMB010000657.1 GCA_025929455.1 Bryobacteraceae bacterium
GGAAAGCCGGATCAGTTGGCGTCGGGACATCCTTCTATTTGTACCAAGCAACTGTAGAAAGTGGGACCGCCCCCCATATCCGCCAGCCGGCCCGAAGTTAGCCGGTTAACGCCCAAACCTTTCAGGGAGCGCTTATTCCAGCGCGTACTGCGGGTGCGCACAACACCAGGGCCGACGGAACCGCCAATGCGAACCGTAAAATAGCACGCGCCCCGGTCATTAAACAAGCGCACCAAATCGCCGGACTGAATATCGCGGCTTTCTGCATCCTCGGCATTCATCTCGCAAACGGCTGTCTGCCGGTCGACGCTATCTCTGTTTCCCAGTGTCGCGTTCATGCTGTCATCGTTCTTCGCCGAGATCAGCTCGATCGGGTATTTTGCGCGAAGCTCTGCGTCACCATTTCGAGATTCCGTTGGAGCGTGAAATTCCAGCGACTCCGCTCCGAATTCAAACTTGCCGGAGCCAGTTCGGAAGCCTCCTTTCGCAAACGGCTGGAACGGCCGACCGGGTTCCCCCAGATTCAGGTGCACCGAGCCCTCACGCTCTAGCCTGTCGAGGTTGATGCCCTTCAGGAACGGCGATTCTGAGCTGAGGGCAGCGTCGATTAGCGCATCGTCCGAATCCGCGAAGCAATCGTCTTCAAATCCCATCCGCGCAGCCAGCATGCGAAAAATCTCGATATTGCTTCTGGTCTCGCCGGGCACCGGGAGCGCCGCGTGGCACATCTGCAGATAATAGTGCCCATAAGCGCGGTAAAGATCGGTGTGTTCCAGAAATGTGGTGACGGGAAGCAGAAGATCGGCGTAGTCGGCCGTGTCAGTCTGAAACTGCTCCAGAACCACCGTAAACAGGTCTTCGCGCCGTAATCCGTTGAGGACCGGCGTCTGGTTGGGAGCGATGGCGGCAGGATTCGAGTTATAAACGACAAGCGCATGGATGGGCGGATCGTCGAGTCGGGTAAGTGCGTGTCCCAATTGCGCCATATTGACAATGCGTGCCTGGCGCCCGAGTGGGGACCGATGCTGAAGGTCGGGCCGTTCGAGCGCAGGCCTATTGAACTCGAAGGCGCCGGAGGTGGTCAACTGCAGTCCGCCGCCGATATCTCTCCAGGAGCCGGTCAGGACGGGCAACGCAGCGATGGCTCGGACTGCCGCGCCGCCAAACTCGCTGCGCTGTATGCCGTAGTTCAACCGGATCGCGGCGGGGCGCGTCAACGCGTACTCGCGGGTCAGCGTACAGATCTCGTCAACACTCAAGCCCGTTACCGGCGCAACTTCTGCGGGAGCGTACTTCCCCGCGAGCGACCGAAGATCCTCGAAGCCATTGGCGTGCGCCTGGATATAGCTCGCGTCATACCATCCCTCTCGCAGAATGACGTGAATCATGCCGAGCGCCAGCGCTTGATCGCTGCCCGGATTGACGGCAAACCAATGATCGGCTGCGCAACCCGTGCGGTTGCGGATCGGGTCGATTACGTAGAACTTCGCGCCCTTACGGCGGGCATCCACGATGAACGGCCACAAGTGTACGTTCGTGCCCAGAATGTTTGCGCCCCACGCGAGAATTAGTTTGGCCTGTGAGAACTGCTCCGGCTCCGTACCGACACCGAAGCCTTGCGAGGCGTTCAGCGCGGCGGCACCGGTTGCGGAACAGATGGTTCTGTCGAGACGCGAAGCCCCGAGGCGGTGAAAAAAGCGTCGATCCATGCTGGCGCCGTTTAGTATCCCCATCGTCCCGGCGTAGCTGTATGGCAGCACGGATTCCGGGCCGTGCTCCGCGATGGTCTGCTTTAACCGCGCCGCGATTTCGTCGAGTGCTTCGTTCCAGGAAGTACGCGCGAACCGGCCTTCGCCCTTCTCGCCGATTCGACGCTGGGGGTAGAGCAGCCGGTCGGGATGATAGACGCGTTCGAGATACTGCGCCACTTTACCGCAGAGAAAGCCGCGGGTAATTGGATGACTCGGATTGCCGCGCAGGCGCGAGCCGCGTCCGTTCTCATCGACGTTGATGAGCAGCGAGCAACAATCCGGGCAATCGAGCGCACAAACGGAACGACGGACTTCGGCCATGAGTATTCATCAATTCTCCCAGAATGAAGCGACAAACGGGGCTGCTCGGCGGAAGAGTAAAGGTCCAGGCGAATACACAATTCGTAAATGTGATTCGCTCTTTTCCAAGCCAAACGCGAGTGAAGCAGGCTCGAATCGCACAACCTCAATACCCGCACTCCATCCTTACCGTACCGGCACCCTTCGTGAAGAGGACCGCTTGACGCCGAAGAAGCGCCAGAATTGATCACTGATCGTCGTAAACGTCGCTCGGCGTCAATCGGAAAAACTTGCGCGCTTTCTCCGGTGCGAACTCGCGTATGAGGTTGAAGCCGAAACGCGCGAGCATCACATAATTCGCCCGCCGTACGCCATCGCTCAGCGGTTCATACCGGCTGGGATACCACAGCATGGAGATCATCCCGGCACCGTAGATACTCGCCAGTTGGGGAATTGCCGGCGCAAGCTTTCCGCTGTCGGTGTGATAGACAAAACTCTGCTCTGCCGCAGACCCGACGTGCCCCC